>JAHJNE010000108.1 GCA_018820995.1 Gammaproteobacteria bacterium
GTGAAAAATAGTGTTGTCGTAAAAACCGTCTTTAACATAACTCTTGAAATTTTCCACGGTAAGCGGGGCTTTGTCGGCAAATAACTGTAATTTAATCACGCCGAAATTGGTGTGTAAGCTGACCATAAATTAATCCTTCTGTGGGTACTATAAAATTTGGCGCTAGTTTAGCGCAACCGGCGCTGAACACAAAGCCAGATCGGTCGCTGCAGGCCATAGCCGAGCCTTTACACCGGTGTTACACTAACGTTTTTTCGCTGTCAGCGTTTATTCGAGGAAATCATGTTACAGATTTACAATACCCTGAGCCGTCAAAAAGAGACTTTTGTGCCAATGCAACCGGGCAAAGTGGGCCTCTATGTCTGTGGTATTACCATTTATGATTTCTGTCACGTTGGCCACGCCCGTACTTATGTTGCTTTTGACGTCATCAATCGTTACCTGCGGTTTTCCGGGTACGACGTGACTTATGTCCGCAATATTACCGATGTGGACGATAAAATTATCCGCCGCGCCAACGAAAATGGCGAAAGCTGTGACGCATTAACGACCCGTTATACCGAAGCAATGCATGCTGATTTTAATGCGCTGAGTTTATTACCTGCTGATATCGAGCCGCGGGTAACGACCCATATGGCTGAAATTATTGAGATAATTCAGACATTGTTGGCGAAAAAGCATGCATATGTCGCCACCGACGGTGATGTGTTGTTTGATGTCAGCACCTATGAAAAATACGGCCAGTTGAGTCAACAGAATTTGGATATGTTGCAAGCTGGTGCGCGGGTTGAAGTCGATCAAAGTAAAGACGACCCATTAGATTTTGTTTTGTGGAAAATGGCAAAACCAGGTGAGCCGAGTTGGGAATCACCATGGGGAGCAGGGCGCCCTGGTTGGCATATTGAATGTTCCGCGATGAGCGCTAAGCACTTAGGGGATCATTTTGACATTCATGGTGGTGGCTCCGACTTGCAGTTTCCACATCATGAAAACGAAATTGCCCAATCCTGCTGCGCGCACGATACGCCGTATGTAAATACCTGGATCCACACCGGGATGGTGCAGGTGGATAAAGAAAAAATGTCCAAATCTTTGGGCAATTTCTTTACCGTCAAAGATGTACTCGCAGAATACAACCGTGAGTCAGTCCGATATTTCCTGATTTCAAGTCAGTACCGCAGTCAGCTCAATTATAGTGCAGAGAACCTGCAGCAAGCCCATGCGGCCTTAGGTCGGCTTTACACTGCACTACGTGGCGTGCAGCCAGCTGCTGAAGTCGCGCTTGACAGTGTGTATGTGGCGCAGTTTAAACAAGCGATGGATGATGACTTCAACACCGCGCTCGCGCTGCCGGTATTATTTGAACTGGCACGAGAAATTAATAAAGAAAAAGAGTTGAATCCAGCTAAGGCATCTGAGCTTGCAGCGGTTTTGGTAAAACTGGGTGAAGTGTTGGGTATTTTACAGGGCGATGCCGAAACTTTTCTGCAAGCGGGCGGTTCTGACGACGATGTGGCCGAAATTGAAGCTTTGATAGAGAAACGCAATCAGGCTCGGGTCAACAAAGACTGGGCGGCTGCTGACGAAGCCCGTGCAGCTTTGACAGCCAAAGGTATTGTCGTGGAAGATAAAAACGGTGTGACTAGCTGGCGTCGTGGCTAACCGTTGAAAATAAAGTAAAAACGCGGCTGATGCCGCGTTTTTTGTTTTTGTTAAAACCGAATAATCAAAATTTGTAGACCGAATTAGCTTAAATCGTGAAATTGTTCACAAGCTTCCAGCGTGTTTTCAATTAAGCAAGCAACGGTCATCGGTCCAACGCCGCCTGGTACTGGCGTAATAAAACGCGCATGCTCAACCGCTTTGGTAAATTCAATATCCCCAACCAATTTCCCGGAATCCAATCGGTTAATGCCAACATCCACCACCAGCGCGCCAGGTTTCACCCAATCACCCGGTATAAATTCTGGTTTGCCAACGGCAACGACCAGTAAATCAGCGCGACGAACCTGCTGTTCCAGGTTTTTGGTGAATTTGTGACAGATGGTGGTTGTGCAACCAGCTAATAATAGCTCCAGCGCCATTGGACGGCCGACAATGTTAGAGGCGCCTACGACTACAGCGTCCATCCCTCGGATCTGCACACCGGTGCTCTGCAGCAGCTTAATGATGCCTTTAGGTGTGCAAGGGCGAAGAGCCGGCATCCGTTGGGCCAAACGCCCAATATTGTAGGGATGGAAACCATCAACATCTTTGAGGGGGTTGATTCGTTCCAGAATCGCCGAAGCGTCTAAACCTGCAGGAAGGGGAAGTTGCACCAGTATACCGTCGATGCTGGTATCTGCATTGAGTTGGTCTATTAAATCGAATAATTGTTGTTGCTTGGTGTCTGCAGGTAAATCGTAGGAAAAGGATGCAAATCCAACCTCTTCACAGGCTTTACGCTTACTACCAACATAAACTTGCGACGCAGGATCTGCACCGACTAAGACAACTGCCAATCCTGGCGCTCGTTTCCCTGCGGCCAACCTTTGTTGAACACGCAGTGCAACCTGCCCTCGGGTTGATTGGGCAACTGCCTTGCCGTCAATAATTTGTGCTGCCATAAAGCGCCTCTGATCTAAATCTAAAAAGTTGCCGTATTTTCTCACAGCAAGTCGCAATGCGCCAAGCACTATGCTAAGCGTGGTGGAAATTTCTGTAAAATCAGTGAAATTGTGTGCTTTTACAGCAGAAATTGGCAATAAGGTTCAAATTATAGGCAAACGATTTTTTTCGCTAAAAAAACGTTTGACGCATTCGGGGTCGGGTTGTAATATTGCGCCCCGTTGCACTAGTGTAACGTTGTCGGTGATTAGCGCAGCTTGGTAGCGCACTTGGTTTGGGTCCAAGGGGTCGCAAGTTCGAATCTTGCATCACCGACCATCTTTAAGTTTGTATGCGCTCTGTGACTGCACTTGTTGCGTCCGTAGCTCAGCTGGATAGAGCAACGGCCTTCTAAGCCGTGGGTCATAGGTTCGAGTCCTATCGGACGCGCCACTTACTTAAAGAAATTGTATGAATTGATACCGTGGTGGCTGTAGCTCAGTTGGTAGAGCCCCGGATTGTGATTCCGGTTGTCGTGGGTTCGAGCCCCATCAGCCACCCCATTCAGTTCAAGACTTCGGTCAAAATATTTAAGAGTTCATAGTCGGTGATTAGCGCA
>JAHJNE010000109.1 GCA_018820995.1 Gammaproteobacteria bacterium
GCAAGAGGTTGAATTTCAGATTGTTAGCATAACGTAGAATAGGAGCTTAAAGCAGGATTTCGCGACAGACTTTAGTCGACGAGACCGTAGAATGAACATTTATAAGTCGAAGCGTTGATCAATTTTACGCAAGAATTTCCAGTTATTTGGGTTAAGTAACATCGACCAGATGGCTAAGTCAAACATGATGGCACACCCAAGCAATACAGGACTACTGATGCTATGGAAAAAAGGATAGCCACCGTTGAAAAAATTTTCATCGACATAGTAGAGCATTACCTCTGCGGCCATTAAGAAATAAAATAAAGAAGCAATAGCCAGTACCAAAGATAACAAATAGACCTGCGGCACACGCATTGCAGGTTCTTTAACTTTGAAAAAGTTATAAAGAGCAGGATCTTTGTGGTAATGAACAATGAAGAATGCAAGCAATAAATCAAGTAAGGACAAAGCCGTCAATCTAAGAAGCATGGCTTCGACTGGAACCATACTCGCCAAGAACGCAACCACTTGCGCGGCTACAACAAACATCAATATGGGGAGGAGCTCTCGGTGCTCTCGATTGAAAACCCCGACCGTGATAAGCGCTATACACGTTGCTAAATAGTTATAAATAATACTTTCAAAATAAAAAATAGCCGCCAAAGACACTATACAAATTGTCAAACATAAAAGATCTTTAGCGGTATTTTTAGCTGTATTCACTCGAACCCATTATTTTGGTTTTACTGGTGGCCAAATCACAGTGTTATCATTAAACCCACCGGCAACTGCAGCCAATAAATCTTTAGCAACCAATACTTTGCTGTCTAAAGCTTTATTCGCAGCTGTAGCGATTTCAGTGTTTTTCTCTTGCTTCTTGGTCGATTGTGCATTGAATAACTTCATGAGTAAATCCCTAAATTGTAAGTTTGTTTATATGCTTTTTTTTATATCAACACGTTGCGCCCGTTCCTGAGGCAGGGTCAGTCATCCTTACAACTTGATAGAGCAACTATCAGGCCAACAATAAATGTCGGTTTTTTGGCTGGTATTTTTCACCACGACCAGCGAAGAAAAGCATCTAAAGATGCCTTGCGAGAGAATTGCGTCGATGACGCGTCAATCAAAAACATACTTAAAAAACAACATAAATGTTAAATATCAATGGATTAATGAAATTACAAATTGATTTTACGATCCTAAAACAGGAACTTACAAAGTTTAATTCCCAAAATCGGGCACGTTCGATGCGGCAATCATCTGCCGTGATGGCGGAAAAAAATGTCGGTGCGGCAGTCAAAAAATCGAAAGCCGAAAAACTTGAGGCAGCTTTAGAAAAAACATAAAACCTTGAAAAGACTGAGTTGAGAAAATAGACTCTACATCATCAGTGCCAATTTTTTGACACTCAATCATAAAACCAAAGGATGTTAAATTCGCCAAATGCGAACCTTTGTCCATCAGCAACCCTGTTAGAAGAAAAGCAAGTCAGAGCTGATAGTGCGAGAATGACAATGTGCAGCTGCGACAATTTGCCACATCGCACTACAGCGGTTCAGCGGTTATTGTCTGAATGTTGGATTGATTTGGGTGAGGGCTTTCGCTCTGGCACGAGGGATCTGGCAGTCATTTTGCAACGGGTGCCTTTGCACCCGTCTTTTTTAACGCAGATACCTGCACGCCGGCTCAATGATCAGAAGATCTGCTTTTAACACTTTGGTTTATAAAAATTCTTGAGTATTCTTTTAAGCTGGCGTCTTCCTCCATCGCCACTGCCATAACCGGAAGTTTCAGATGAATCAACCTTTATTAGCGGATGCTGAACTAGCACCTAGCCATCAAATCCGCCAATTCCAACAATTTCGCTGGGGCTTAATCCTGACCGAATATGCGGCGTCGGTGCTGGCTTTAAGTATGTCTTATCCCGTCAATAGTTGGCCTTTGATGCTTTTGCTATTAACGCTCCATGGCTGCAGCAATTTGGCATTACCTATATGGCCTGGCGGCCAACGTTACCCAGAACGGGTATTTATTATAGGCATCTTGCTTGATTTACTGATCCTGACCATGTTGTTGGCGCTGAGCGGTGGCGCAAGTAATGGTCTCATCGCATTGTTACTGTTACCGGTGGCGGTCTGTGCCGTCCTGCTACCACCGTTATTAGCCTATTTGACTGCGCTATTAGCCGTGGTTTGCTACGCGCTACTTTTACACCTGAGTAACGTGCAAACTGCCACTGATCATAGTATGCATCAACAGATGAATCACAGTCTGAATCAGGCCAGCACCGGTTTTAACCAACATATGCTACAAATGGGTTGGGCTTTTGCATTATCAGCATTACTGATTGCCTGGTTTATTAGTGCTCAAGCTAAACTGATCCGCCAAAAATCACAGCAACTGAATGATCTGCAGCAACAGCAAAGTCGCCAGGAACAAATGCTCGCAGTGGCAACGTATGCCGCTAACGCCGCTCATAATTTGGCGACGCCGCTGCAAAATATTACCCTGTTAAGTGATGAACTGCTTAGTGACGAGCTAAAGCAACAACCCGCAGAACTGCCGCTCGAGCTTCTCAAAGATTTGCAGACCGAAGTGGCAAAATGCCAGCACATCGTGCAACAACTTCGCAGCAGTGCACAACAATTACGTAGTCATAAATCCCCAGCGCAACCCGTGTTGGATATTTCAGCCCAGGCACTTCAATTGTGGCTCGTCAGTCGTCCCGATATTAGCCTGAGCCTGCAACGTCAAAGTGATGACTCCAGCTGTCAACTACAGGATGCGTTGGCATGGAGCGCGGCATTATTTAATATCCTCGACAATGCCGCTGATGCCAGTATTGCCAACGCCAAGCCAGAACTTGTCGTTGAACTTGAATTGCGACAAGGCCGATTTAACATGAAGCTGCGGGATTTTGGCGTTGGCCTGACGCCGCAACAACTGGCAGAATTAGGCCTGCAGCCTCAGCCGGGCACTAAAGGACTGGGGCTTGGACAATTTCTGGCTAATGCGTCAATTGAACGGTTGGGTGGGCAGATTTCGCGACAAAATTTACCTGAAGGTGGCACTTTGACCGAAGTTAGTTTCCAGGCGACCTGAGCATGCATATTGTATTAATGGACGATGATGAAACGTTAGTGCGGACGTTAAGCCGGCGGTTGACGCAGGCTGGACATCAGATTGATGGCTTTGTGCAACCGGTGACGGTGCAAACCTTAATCGAACTGAATGCCCAGGTCTATCTACTTGATTTACGTTTTGGCAGCCAAAGTGGATTAAGTTTTGTCGCGCCATTGCGTCAACATTGCCCCAACAGCCGCATTCTGATCATGACGGGTTTTGCCAGTATTGCGACCGCGGTTCAGGCCGTAAAACTAGGCGCCGACGATTATCTGACCAAACCTATCGATTTCAGTTTGTTGCTATCTGCACTTACCGAAGCCTCTGCTCCGGAGATTTATACGATGGCGCAGCCACAAACTGAATTGTTATCAACAGACCAACTGGCGTGGGAGCATATTCAACGAATTTTGCAGGAGCAGGATGGCAATATCTCGCAAACCGCCCGCCTGCTTGGCATGCATCGCCGGACTTTGCAGCGCAAACTAGGTAAACACCGACCCTAATCAGTTCACTCGACGGCGAAGCAACTTTTAAGCTGGGATTTTTGCAGTACTTATCTTGCGACAAAAGCTCTGAGTTCGTCACCTGAAGGGGCAACGAATGATGAAGTTAAAAATCATCCTCTAACTTCATCAATCATTACGAATAGTCTAGTTTCAAGCGCGCTCATTCGCCCATGCTGCAGCTTGTGCTTGTGAATGTCGTGCAGCTTTGGCTGCAGCCATTTGCTGCCGCGCCAGAATAGCCAGATCGGCATGAATACCACCTGCCGTCACTAACCGGCCCGCACCTGGGCCTTTTAGCACCAGTGGATTGGCTTGATACCAATCGGATTCAATCACAAACACATTATCGCAAGCCTGAATTGCCGCTAACGGATGCTCAGACGCTACACTCAGCAGTTGCACTTTGGCAATTGGACCATGCTCGGTGACTGTTAAGGTCGCCACATACCGGAGTACCTGCCCTTTTTCTTGAGCGTTGGCAAAAGTTGCGGCAACCGCTTGGTCCAATACGTCACGCTGTGTCCAAAACTCGTCCCAACTACCCTGTTCAAGGCCAGGGGGCAATAACGGGGTCAGCTCGATATCGTTGATATCTAAAGTTAAGCCAAGCTCACGCGCCAGCACCAGTAATTTGCGCTGCACATCTTTGCCAGATAGATCATCGCGCGGATCTGGTTCAGTCAGGCCTTCAGCCTGCGCTTGCTGCACAAATTCTGAAAAAGGCGCACTGCCATCGTATTTACACAATAACCAGGACAATGTGCCGGAAAAAATACCACTAATTTGATGAATACGGTCACCGGAGCTTTGTAGCTCCTGCAAAATCCGTTGCACCGGTAAACCTGCACCCACAGTGGTATTTGCCAACCAGCTGACTTGCTGCTCTGCAACCACGGCGCAAATCTGCTGATATTGAGCTAAAGGCAAGGTCACACCTTGTTTGTTAGCACTAATGAGATGACAACCGGTCTGCGCAAAATCTACATAGCCTTCCGCAAAGGCTTTACTTGGTGTGATATCCACCAGCACTTTAGGGCTTGGCAGCGCAGTTAAATAATCCAGTAACTGCTGCTTTTGATAAGCGGGTGCCAACGACAACTGTTGTGGCCAGTTTTGTACTGTGAGTTCGTCACTAAAACAGGCTTGTCTGGAATTTAACACGCCGGCAAGCTTGAGCTCAATCTGCCCGGCAAATGCCAGTTGTTGCTTGCCAAGCAGCGCCAAAAATTCAGAACCGACATTGCCAGTGCCTGCAACCACCACATTAAGCCGAACTTGTGATGGCAATAATAATTGATGAAATTCAGTGAGTTCACGCGCCGACAACGGCGGTTGAAACAGCCATAGTGCTAATTCTGCGTTTTCAAAACTAAAAGCCGGCTGTTGCCGCTCGAGCCAATGGGCCGCTTGCAATGATGGTTGCTGCTGTTGTTTCGCCGCAGGTTTAACCCAGGCAATCACCTGATACTGTGCACTACTGACACGCGGGTAAATTTGTTGTTGACCTAAAAAGCTTAACAGCAGGTCGAGGTTTTTCTGCTCCACCACCCAGCTTTGCGCATCCCCTGGCACTGCAAACACCGTGCATTGCAAAGCAGCGGCGGCTTGTTCGGCACAAACTCGGGTTGTTTTAGGGAATGAGACCAGCACCACATCCGCCAGATCAGTGACAAATTGCACTTCAATCGCGGCTTGGCGACTTACCCGACAGCCAGGTTGTTCGGGTTCATAACTACTACGCACAACCAATTCAGCAACATAATCGGTCAACGGACTTAAAGTTTTGGCGTGCAAAACCGGATTGCCAAGCTGCGCCAAAGTGCGGGCTTGCGCCCAAGGCACCTGACGATACGCATGCGCTGACGGAACTTTGCGTGGATCTGCGCTATAAATTGCGTCAACATCGGTCCAGATATTAATGGTCTGCGCTTGCACCAAACGGCCCAAGATGGTTGCCGAATAGTCACTACCGTTACGGCCCAGCGTAATGCTTTCGCCAGCCGTATTCCGCGCAATAAAGCCAGTCACCACGTTAAAACCTGGCGCAATCAGCGGCAACAACAATTCGGCCGATTGCTGCCACTGCACCTGTTGGCCGTCTAGTCGCAGGAAATCACGCGCATCAATCGCGGATGCTGGCTGACCACGTTCGTGCAGTAAATGACTCAGCAGCAACGTTGATAGTTTCTCACCTATCGCCAGCACATCGTTATGACGACCGGCAACCGCGGCAACCGGCACTTCCGCTAGCCAACTATTCAGTTGATTCAGCACGAGAGGCGCAGTCGCTGCAGATAATGTCCGGGTCACCAGTAACCGCAATTGCTGCGATAAAGCTTGCCAATGCTGCTCCAGTAACTCTGGATCAGCGGCAGTTTCCAGCAATGCCAACAACACATCGGTGGTATCACCTGGCGCCGAAACGACCACCCAAGCCGACGCTTGCGGCTGTGATAGCAAAATATCCGCTACCGCATGAAAACGTTCGGCAGACGCTAAACTACTACCGCCAAATTTATGCACCACCAATGCAGAGGCCACTGATGTTGCTATATTCACAGCAAAAGGCTGCGATGTTGAAGGCTTTTCTACTGAAAGCTGTTCTGCTGAAAATTGTACTGCCATAACACTCACCAAAAAGCGGCTAGAGCCGGGTTTAAACGAAATTCTTCTGACGATTGCGTCGCCGGTGCAACGGCCGGCAAGGCAGTTGTCGCCTGAACCTCTGCTTGCGCCGATGTTGCAATCGCTTGCGCGGGCTGAACACCATCAGCCTTCATTGCTTGCTCAACCGCAGCAAAAGCTTGGGCTAAATCCGCCAGCAAATCACGACTGTCTTCAATGCCGACCGACAATCGAATCAGCGTCGGTCCCATGCCCGCAGCTTTTTGCGCCGCGGCATCCATCGAAGCATGGGTCATTGTGCCTGGATGGCAGATTAAACTTTCAATGCCACCTAAGGATTGCGCCAGAGTGAAGCACTGCAAGGCATTAAAAAACACCGGTAAATAAGCTTCATCAGCGGCTAAATCAAAACTGACCATAGCGCCAAAACCATTTTGTTGTGCTTTGGCGATAGCATGACCCGGATGATCCTTTAACCCCGGATAATAAGTTTTCGCGACTAATTTTTGTTGTTGCAGAAAATCCACCACAAAAGCAGTGTTTTCTAAATGTGCTTTCATCCTTGGCAATAAGGTGCGAATACCACGTAGCACCAAGTGAGAGTCAAATGCACCACCGGTCAATCCGAGACAATTAGCCCACCATTTCAACTCATCACCCGTCGCTTGATCTTTGGTAATTAAGGCGCCACCGACGATGTCGCTGTGGCCGTTCAGGTATTTCGTCGTAGAATGAACCACGATATCTGCGCCTAATGCCAAAGGTTGTTGCAACACGGGTGATAAAAAAGTGTTGTCGACGACAACCAGTGCCGATAGGCTTTTTGCTAAATCACAAACAGCTTTGATATCAGTGATTTGCAACAATGGATTACTTGGAGTTTCTAGCCAAATCATTTTTGGCTTGGCATCGCGGACCAATTCAGCCCAGTTGTCTTGTTGAAAATTAACAATCACCACTTTAAACGCTTGTTTGCGATTGGCCAGATTGACAAACAACCGATAGCTACCACCATAACAATCATGCGGTATCACCAGGGTATCTGCAGGAGTTAATAATTGCAGTGCAAGCACACAAGCTGACATGCCGGTACTGGTGACTAAACCTTTGGCACCGCCCTCTAATTCCGCTAGCGCATCTCCCAGCAAATCGCGGGTTGGATTATTGGAGCGCGAATAATCATATTTACCCGGCTGCTTAAACGCCTTTAATTCGTAAGTAGAAGTTAAATACAAAGGCGGTGTCACCGAACCATAGGCTGGGTCTTGGGCAATGCCAGCGCGGGCAGTGATAGTAGCGGAATGGCGGCTTGACATAATGAACCTCAGGCATAAATAGGCGTTTAGACGTCTAAAAGTATACTTTCAAAAATAAAGAAGTCAAAACATTTAGACGTCTGCAATGATTATTTCTTGCGCATTGTTTGTGTCCCGTCGTATAAAGAAGTAAAATTCCGGCCCAAAAAGCACGACGCATAAAAATGCGCGACGCAACTAAAAACAAATCAAGGTACAACTATGGCTAAGTGGAATGGTGAATACGTTCACCCGTATGCAGAACACGGTAAAAAATCAGAACAGGTGAAAAAAATCACCGTTTCTATCCCGCTGAACGTATTAAAAGTGTTAACTGATGAAAGAACTCGCCGTCAAGTCAACAACTTACGTCACGCTACCAACAGCGAATTATTATGTGAAGCCTTCCTGCATGCATTTACCGGGCAGCCACTGCCAGCCGATGAAGATTTGCGCAAAGATAACCCACATCAAATCCCGGTCGAAGTTCGCAACATTCTGACCAGCATGGGCAAACCTATTCCTGTGATCCAGGAAGCAGACTCCGACGAGGAGTAAACTGACGCACTAAGTTGTATTTCAAGTGTCAGTTTTAAAAATACAATAATTAAAAATCAACAGAACGCAGAAACCCGCCAATTGGCGGGTTTCTTTTTTAGTTCAAAATGAGTCCTGCTGGCGACATTAAGTCGCTGTAGTTATGCAGAACATCAGGCCTATGCCGCTCAAGACTCCATATATCCGGCCGGCATCGCAATCCTCGCCACACCTGAAGCAACTGCTGCATCAGCCACGGCTTTGGCAACCCGCGGTAACAGACGTGGGTCCATCGGTTTTGGAATAATGTACTCTTTCCCAAATTCCAAACTCGCGACTTGCGAAGCGATCAAGACGGATTCAGGTACTGGCTCTTTGGCGATGCTGCGAATTGCATGCACAGCAGCCACTTTCATTTCATCGTTGATCACACTGGCCCGCACATCCAGCGCACCGCGGAAGATAAACGGAAAGCACAAGACGTTATTGACCTGATTTGGATAATCCGAACGGCCGGTGGCCATAATTAAATCGGAGCGTACCGCATGGGCCAACGCCGGTTTAATTTCAGGATCCGGATTTGAACAGGCGAAAATCACCGGTTTCTCTGCCATTAATTTTAATGCTTCAGGCGGCAATACATCTGGGCCGGACACGCCAACAAAAACATCCGCGCCATCAAGTGCATCTTCCAACGTCCGCTTGTCGGTGTTATTGGCAAACAAGGTTTTGTATTTGTTTAAATCGTCACGGCGGGTATGAATGACACCTTTGGTATCAAGCATATAAATATACTCGCGTTTCGCACCGCATTTAATCAGCAATTCCATACAGGCAATGGCCGCAGCGCCAGCACCCATACAAACGATGGTGACTTTACCAATCTCTTTGCCTTGAATTTCAAGTGCGTTTAACAGGCCAGCAGCAGTGACAATTGCCGTGCCGTGCTGATCATCATGAAATACCGGAATATTGCAGCGTTTGATCAGCTCTTTTTCAATTTCAAAACACTCGGGTGATTTAATATCTTCGAGGTTGATGCCGCCAAAAGTGTCTGCAATATTGGCGACAGTATTAATGAATTCTTCGGTAGTGCGATGCGTGACTTCGATATCGATGGAATCCAAATTCGCAAAGCGCTTAAATAACAGAGCTTTACCTTCCATCACTGGCTTGGATGCCATAGGCCCTAAATTTCCTAGACCGAGAATGGCCGTGCCATTGGAAATCACTGCCACTAGGTTGCCTTTTGCAGTGTATTTATAGACATCATCCGGATTGGCTGCAATTTCCCGCACCGGCTCGGCGACACCTGGGCTATAGGCTAACGCTAAATCTTTGACCGTTTCGGCCGGCTTACTGATTTCGATACTGATTTTGCCTGGTTTAGGTTCGGCATGATACCGCAGTGCTTGTTCTCTGAAATCTGACATGGTAAGAGTGTCCTGACGCTGAGCCCTGTGGGCTTTTGTTGTACCCTTCATCCTTGAAGATGCGAGGTTGTTGGGTGCGTGCTCTCTCTGAGACGCCAGTCCGACCCAGTCACATAAACAGCTATGCTCCAGGTCGGACTGGCGTTCCAGTCTCGCTCACTTGCCGCCTACCCGAATCTCCAATGATTTAGGGAATATTTGTCAATCTTTGCGCTGTAGGGCGAAAAGCTGCTCATTCTAAAGAGCAGAGCGCGCTATGCAAATCAATAACTTGCTGATCGTACCACTGGAAGAAAACAGTGGAAAAACCACTTCGCCAACACTTCTGCGGCCAAAAGCCGGGACAATCGATGGCCGGTATTCCAAGGCCGCGTAAACTGGTCGAAGTTTGCGCAGTTCAGTTATAACAAGTTTTCAGCAGCACGCCAATACCCTCCCCACCAACTCATCTGACCAGATTGAGCAGTAAAACAATATTGATGCAGTAAATATGAATAGACGGTTAGATATCTAGCCAGCCACGCTTTAGAATTATGCAGTGCCGACATTCTGCCTTTATGAAAAATAGATAATAATTAATAACTTGCAGGAACTTGTTTTGGGAATTCTACTGCATAACGTGATTGACAACTATGCAATGAAAATAATTTCAATAAATATCATATGGTTTCAATTCTGAACGAGACTTGACGGCATAACGAGTCAAACCAAGAGCTACAGTTGCCTTAAAGTGACTACAAGTTGAAGTTTGAAACGCCAGAATGCAAAAAAGGCACCCAAGGTGCCTTTTTAACTGTCTTACGACGGGATGCCGAATTACTTGGCGCCCAGTACTGCAAAACGTTTTTTGAAGCGGTCAACACGACCACCTACATCCAGAACTTTTTGCTTACCAGTGTAGAACGGGTGGCAAGCTGAGCATACGTCCAAGTGGATGTCTTTGCACAGTGCTGAATGAGTTTTGAATGCATTACCGCAAGTACAGGTTGCAGTGATTTCTTTGTATTCCGGGTGGATACCTGGTTTCATGGCTTACCTCGTTGGGCCGTATCGCAATCTGATCAGTCCTGCTGTCAAACACCATACGTATTTCAGTTAATTTAGGGCGCGAAGTTTAATAGATTCATTTGGCTTATTCAACAAAAAGATCTGCGCTTGGCAAAAGCGTTCGCAGGATAAAGCCAACACAGAAAAACTCCTGTTCAGAGACAGGTCGAGTTTGTACACTGAAGCCTGTTTCATGCCGGAATATACCAGTGCCAATTCTTCGTGTCGCCTTACCGGTGCCTTTGCGCCAACATTTTGATTATCAAATGGAAACTGATGAAAAAATCAGCGTCAGTATCGGCTCGCGTGTGCTGGTGCCTTTTGGTAAACGCCAGTTAGTCGGCGTGGTTTGGCAAATCGACCCCACAGACAGTTTCAACGAGACCGCGCTAAAACCAATCAGTCAATTATTAGACCCAGTGCCTGTATTGGGTTCAAAACTGCGCGATTTACTCAGTTTTGCCGCAGATTATTATCATCATCCATTGGGGGATGTGCTCACCAGTGCGTTACCCGCGCTATTGCGGGATGGTCGTTTACTCAATGATGAAAAGCACAAGCTACTGCAGCTGACTGCCGAAGGCGTCGCTGCAGACGAAACACAATTTAAACGCTCGGCCAAGCAACTGGCGTTATGGCAGCGACTTCAGCAAAAAGCGCTTGTGGAATCAGCAGCGGTAACAGAGTTCAGCCGTGCCACCATGCAACAACTACAAGACAAGGGAATTGCCGAACTTGTCAGTCAGCCTTTTTGTCCTTTTGAATATCTACCAGAAAAACAAAAACCATTGCCACTGAACCCAGCGCAGGCGCTTTCAGTCACTGCAGTGGTGCAGGCACTTGGTCGATTTGAACGGTTTTTATTAGAAGGTGTTACCGGCTCGGGTAAAACAGAAGTGTATCTGCAGGCGATTCAGCCCGTGTTGGCTAAAGGCCAACAAGTGCTGGTACTGGTACC
>JAHJNE010000110.1 GCA_018820995.1 Gammaproteobacteria bacterium
CGAACATGCAGAAAAATATAATGTCAGCTGGCAAGCCATTACGAACCAGCCAAAAATTGGATTTACCAGCGTCAAGGGACCCGTCGATTTAAATCAGGTCGCTACGTTGACACAATTATCATTGAACGAGCTAAAAACACTGAACCCTGGATTTAAACGGAACAATACACCACCAGGCGAACAGCCTTTGGTTTTACCTTTAGCTAAAATGGATTTATTTGCCGAAAACCGCTCGCAACTTCGTTCAATAAACCTCGCTGACATTTCTCAATATAAAGTGAAGTCCGGCGATAGTTTGGGACTTATCGCTAAAAAGAACAACACGACTGTCGCAAAACTCAGAGTGCTAAATCAGCTTAAAACCGATCAGTTAAAAATTGGACAGCTGTTATTCGTCAGCAAAGTGTCAAACAATCCGACATCAACAAACAAGCAAACCAATCCAAAAAAATCAATCAGTTATCAGATAAAATCAGGTGACAATCTATGGTTGATTGCCAAGCAATTTAACGTGACAACCAATGAACTTGCTGCTGTGAATAAATTATCTAAAGGTAGTGCGCTAAAACCAGGTCAAAAGCTGATGATTCCTGACGTTCGCCTAAAATCTAAACCAAAGGGCGCGGTCGGACAACAAAATCAGATTTATATTGTCAAAGCAGGTGATTCGTTAGATAAAATTGCAAAAATGCAGAAAGTAAAATTAGCTGATTTGCTCAAATGGAACCGTCTGACAACTGCAAGCCCGCTGCAACCTGGTCAGAAATTACAGCTAAAATTAGTTTCAGGCAGCAGTTAACCAAACAGCTTAACTGTCTTCTTATTTATACCAATAGTTATGTGAGGTCATTATGTTGCAGGCTCAAAAGCGATTTCTCAATGGGTGTGGGCTGCTTGTCGCTTTAATGATAAGCCCTATTGCAATGGCAGATTTCGATTATCCCGGTCAGGGCCAACTTTTAGACGAAGCTGGCAAAGAACAGAGTTTTAATTTTGGATTTTCTTTTTTACAACAAGAAGGCGAGTATTTTTTCAAAGCAGGTCGCCTTAGTATGGCTGTTGATGAAGTTCCGAAACGATACACTCTTGAATTAGTTCTGAATGACAAACAACAAATTTGGGTCAGCGACTTCAGTAAAAAGCCACTCCAAGGATTTGAATGGAAAATTGGGGAACATCAGCTGCAATTGAAAAAGGAGCGAGCGAATTCCCCTCAGGCAGGAAAATACAAATTAACTATCGATAACACCAGCTATTTTTTTACCAGTAAAAATCGCGGTCAAATCCAGTTTAAGTTCACTGATAAAGGGATCAGTGAAATTGAAGTGGACAGCATGATGACGCAAAAACGTTAAACTTCAAACGTCGAGCTTCTTTTATTAGATGGCCGCTCTGCTTGTAGCTGCAGCGGCGGCAATATCCCCCATAAAATACAAACTATTGGTGCAGGCCAAGTCCACCAGTAGTCTGTGATCACACCCAAACCGACCCACAGGCCATAAATAGTCGCGGTGAGATGAAACACTACACCAAAGCAGCCTAAGTAAAATAGGGTCGCATTCAGCCACTTTTTGGGAACTTTCAAGTTACTCATTTAAAACACCTGATTCAGATTGCTGCAGATGACAGAAAGTATCCGTCAGCTGGAATTGTTGCAGAGCAGTCCAGCATGGCACCGGTAGGTCCTGATCCTGGCGTCGGCGACGGAAAACTACCACATAACTGCTCAGGTGCATAATGGTCTCCAATAAAGTTGGTTGTGGCACTTCATTTAAACTTAAACGATACATCACGGCATCACAGACTTGAGTGTCAAAACCCCACAACAACATCATGTAAGCACTGATAAGACAATGATCCGGGATCCCTTCCTGAAACATATCTTCTTCCGTTAAGTGTTGTTGGCTGTGCGGCATCGCGGATAACAACACCAGCGGCCCAAGAACCTGCATCAGTCCAGCCATAAAGGCTTGCTCTGCTAACACCACACCGCTTTGCTGCGTCTTTGCCAACTGGCTGGCCATAGTCGCCAGTTCAAACGAATCGTCTAATAGCCGCTGGTGCAGATCAGGACGGATTTTTCCTTCGTATTGGCTATGCAACTGGACGGCGAATGCGACAGTTTTTACCATTGAACGCCCTAGCCTTGTAACGACTTCACCTAAATCTAAAGTCTGCCGGCTAAACCCCAAATATGCCGAATTCGCAATTTGTATCAACTTCGCGGCTAGTGGTGCTTCGCGAGCTAACGACGAGGCTACAGCGATATTAGAACTATCATCATCAGACAACAATTTCATTAAAGTCTGATAATTAGTGCGCTGAATAGGTAAGGTATTTATCCTCCCTAGTTGATAACGACTATGTATGGTAAAAGGCCCGCGACTAAGCAATTCAACTCGTTTAAATACTTCAATCACCTGTTGTTCTGTAAAAGGTTTACCTAGCACCAAATGTGCACAATGGGTGGTTGCCAGCAGCATCGCGTCAGAATTATCTGCGCTCATTAACACACGGATTGTCATGGGGCTTTGTTCGCAAGAAAATTCCAGCAGTGTTTCGCCACTGTCAGAAGGTCCCAGACGTTCGGTTAACAGCAAATCAATAGGTTCACTCGTTAATAATTCTCTGGCAGAAACGGCATCGGATAAATAACTGCATTGCCAGTGGGGTACTAGCCGCTGTAATAGCCGCCTTACAGCAGCCTGATACGCTGGGTCTTGTTCAACAATAATCGCCCGCAACAATTTCTGTTGTTCAGTCATCGGCTAACTGCTCCAATTGGTGTTGACTCGTATTTGACGATACATAAGTGAAAAAGTCAGCTTCTGTCAAGGGACGACTAAACACATACCCCTGAATAAGATCACATTGCATATCTCTTAAAATAGCAACTTGTCCTTTTGATTCAATACCTTCTGCGACGACTAACATATTTAGTTCGTGAGCCATCCTGATCATATGTCGCACCATACTCGCGCTTTGCGGTGAGTCTTCCAGATCAATGAGCAAGCTTCTGTCAAGCTTTAATACATCAACCGGAAGTTTTGCCAAATAAGCCAACGAAGAATAACCAGTACCAAAATCATCCATCGACAAATGCAAACCCAGTTGTTTCAATTGTCCTAACAACAAACTACTTTGCTCAATATCAGCCATTAAAAATGTTTCAGTAATTTCCAATTCAATCGAATCAGCATCTAACTGATGCTTTTTCAGCAGCTGTTGAACCAGTGTCGGTAATTGAGGATCTTGCAGTTGTCGGCCAGACAAATTAATGGCTAAGCGTTGCAACCCCAAACCTTGTTGTTGCCATTTTTTCAGTTGTGCAAAAGATTGCTCGAGCACCCACTGACCAATAACCTGAATTTGCCCATCGCGCTCGGCGATAGGAATAAATAGTGCCGGCGAAATCCAACCCATTTTGGGATGATGCCAACGCAGTAAAGCTTCGGCACTTTGACAATAACCATTTTGCAGATAAATTTTAGGTTGAAAATAGAGTTGTAGTTGTTGTTCTTCAACCGCCGCATATAAAGAATTACTAATTTCAAATTGTTGCCTTTTCAACTCGACAATACCTCGATCATATCGTAGGTAAAAAGCTTTTGGGTTGATTTCATTGTGATGGCAAGCCGTCACTGCATTCTGTAGTAACTGCTTAGCAGAATCGCCATCATGCGGGGCTAACGCATAACCGACCGTAAATGCAAGTTGCAGCTTCTCAGTTCCAATTACCAGCTGCTGGCTGAAGGGTTGCACTAACTGACCTATGTGTTGCTGGACAGCACTTTCATGTTTGATCGTTGGCAGCACCACAACAAATCGATCAGCAGCAACATAAGCCAACAGTGCTTTCGCGGTGAGTTGCTGGTTCAGTATCTGCCCGATTTGCATGATCATTTCATCCATTGCGGACTCGGACAAAGTGTCGACAAAATTCTGAAAATTAGCAATGGTCAATACCACGATGGCAAAAGGACCATTTCGGACTGAAATCAAATCTTCGATCCGGCCCAGTAACGTATTTTGATCCAATAAATCATTGACCCGCTCAAATACATCGGTGCTGAGCGAGTCAATAAATGTCAGTTTAAGTAGGTAATGGTAAATATCTGATAACCGGTGGCTTAAACTAATCAAATTGCCAGACTGACTTTTTAAACAGATATCATGGTCTTTTTTATGAAAAAATGTCGCAAGCTCAATAGGATTTATATCAATAAAAATATCTGACAATGCTTTAGCTCTCAGCTCGGAAGGTGGCATTGAAAGCACTTTCGCCGCCGCATGATTAAATCGGGTAACCACCCCACTCGAAGATAGCTCTAGCAACGGTTCATCGCTGGACAATAGTAAATTAGTTCGTTGAGATTCGGCTTGCCGTCTTTCACGTTCAACCATCGCACCTTCAATATCTTTTAGCAGCTGGGCATCTTCCCAAGGCTTTTCAAGAAATTTCCAGGCGGCACCACTGTTTAAACTAGCAAGTAAAGCTTCGCGATCAGCGTAACCACTTAAAATGACACCAAGCGTCTGCGGATACAGCGCTTTGACCTGCGCTAAAAACTCACTACCGTTCATACCCGGCATTCTAAAATCGGAAATAACCAAAGAAACCGGCTGATGCGCTAACATGGCTAAACCAGCAATTCCTGATTCTGCCATCGACACCCGATAACCTGCCCGAGTCAATACTCGCTGTAATGCCCGCAATATTGCAACTTCGTCATCAACCAGCAGTATTGCCTTTGACATGTAAAGCCTCCCCAAAGGTTATCATCTATAGACGTATCTCAAATGTGACTCAGAAGAGTAAAGCACAATTGATAGTTTTAAACGCATGTTGCGAATAGCACTATACTCAAAAAACCTTAGCAACTGTTTGAACCTTATGAAGGTATTAATTGCGGAGTTCCTTAGGTGAAGAGTTTCGAGCAACAAAAGCAGCTATTACAACAAACCGACAGATTGGCGTCGTTAGGCCAATTAGCCGCGGGTATCGCTCACGAACTGAACAATCCGATTGGATATATTCTAAGCAATCTGAGCAGTTTTCAAATCTATTTGGCGATCTTTAGCAAGCTCATAAAGTTGTATCAAGCACAGGGTCAGTGTATACCTGCAAGCGCTGAATATCAGCAAATTCAACAGCAAATAATGGAACTGCAACAAAGTGAAGACATTGATTTTCTAATGATGGACAGCGAGTCGTTACTACAGGACTCAGTGACTGGCGCCACCAGAATGAAAGATCTAGTCCTCGATTTACGCCGTTTTTCACATCCGGACCATGCTGAGATGCAACGGATAGAGTTAGTGCCATTATTGGAAAGCACGATTCGTTTAACGCGGAATGAATTTAAATCGCAGATAGAGATTGAACGGGACTTCTGCGAGCCACTCCCTGATGTATGGGCGCAATCATCTGCTTTATCGCAAGTTTTTGTAAATATACTGCTCAATGCAACACAGGCCATTGGGTCGCAGCCGGGTAAAATTCTCATTTCAATGCATCAAGACGCCGAACGTATCGTGATCACTATTGCAGACAGTGGTTCTGGTATTTCAGAGCTGCACCTACAACACATTTTTGAGCCTTTTTACACGACCAAGGATATAGGCAAAGGCACGGGGCTTGGGCTTTCGATTTGTCAGAGCATCATCGCGCAGCATGGTAGTGCACTGACGGCCCTGCCAACTTCGACGCTGGGAGGCGCCGAGTTCAAATTCAGTTTGCCATTGGCTGGCAACAGATAGGTTTTTACACCGGCAGAATTAAATGAGAAAGTTACTGCGCATCTTGTTGTTGCTCTGGCGCTGCAGCAATGAATGCAGGTAGCGTCTGACAATGTTGATAAACACGCGACAACGTAGGATATGGTGACATATCAAGTCCAAAGCGTAGGGCATTGTAAATTTGTGGGATCAAACACACATCGGCCCAGGTCACCGTATTGCCGAAACAACAATTTCCAGCCTCATGAACTAGTCTCAGCTCCAAAGCCTGAAAACCTTGTTGCAACCAGTGTAGGATCCAATGCAGCTTTTGCTGTTCAGACAATTGCAGCGGCCCGGTTAAATACTGCAAAACCCGTAAATTATTGAGCGGGTGAATATCACAGGCAATATCGAGTGTGATTGCGCGGACTTTCATCGCGAGCTTTAGATCGGCGGGTAACAAATTCGGCTGTGGTTGTTTGAGCTCAATATATTCAAGCATCGCTAAAGATTGATTGAGTGTCAGATCGCCATCAACCAATGTTGGTACCAACATAGAAGGATTGAGTGTTTTATAGTCGGGTAACCGTTGTTGGCCGCCCTCTTTTAGCAGATGAACATATTGCAAATCCGCTGGCATGTCTTTGAATGCTAAGGCGATACGGACGCGATAAGCGGCAGACGAACGCCAGTAACTATATAATTCCATTGGAAGATCCTTGTTCAGCTCAGCTTTGTTACAAGCCAGATTACTGCAGATTTTTGCAACAGCAAAACACCGGCACAATAGCAAAAGGCCACCGATCACGGCAGCCCTTGTTATTCAACACTAACGCAGCATTTATGATGGCAGATACTGGACCACTTGCTGATCAATAGCGCCAAAGATACTTTGCCCTTTTGCGTCCAGCATTTCCAACCGGATCCGGTCGCCAAACTTCATAAAGCTTGTTGCCGGCTTTCCATCACGAATAGTTTCAATCATTCGCACTTCAGCGATACAACTGTAACCTAACCCACCTTCGTCGATTGAAGTGCCGTAATCTGTGCCTTGTTTATTCGAAACCGTACCAGAACCAATCACAGCGCCGGCGCCTAAATTACGGGTTTTAGCCGCATGCGCGACGAGCTGACCAAAGTCAAAGGTCATATCGACACCGGCATTCGGTTTACCGAACAATTTGCCATTCAGATGGGAAATTAGCGGCAAATGTAACTTCGCATCATGCCAATCTGCACCAAGTTCTTCTGGCGTCACGGCGACCGGGCTGAATGCAGAAGCGGGTTTGGATTGGAAAAAACCAAAACCTTTCGCAAGTTCATTTGGAATGAGCCCGCGCAGAGACACATCATTAACTAACATCACTAAACGGATTTGAGTACGCGCTTGTTCTGGTGTAGAGGCCATCGCGACATCGCCGGTAATGACGGCCACTTCGCCTTCAAAATCGATGCCGTATTCTTCACTGACGACTTCGACATTATCTTGAGGTCCGATAAAATCATCCGACCCACCTTGATACATCAAAGGATCTGTCCAGAAACTTGGCGGCATTTCAGAGTTCCGGGCACGACGTACCAGCTCAACATGGTTGACATAAGCACTGCCGTCAGCCCACTGATAAGCTCGCGGCAAAGGTGACTCACATTCAGCTTCGTTAAAAGCAAACTCACCATCGACAGTGCCATGATTGAGACCTTGATAGACTTCTGACAGTTCGGGCGCCAAGCTCGACCAATGATCAAGCAACTGTTGCATGGTTGCGGCGATCTGCGGCACAGCAACTGCTTTTTTCAAATCACGACTGACGACCACAAGTTTGCCATCACGGCTGCCGTTTTTCAGACTGGCTAATTTCATTACTACAAATCCTTACTCAAGGGCTGCAGCCGGTTGTCTTTTACCCGCTGCATAACCTATTAAATTGTGGTTGCCGGTTTGATTTTCCAGCTGTTGACGTAATCCGGATTTTCGGTGGATTCTGCTGCTGGACCCACTTCTAACCCATCACGAGTATCGAGCATCACTGCTACTTCGTCGGTGAATTTCTTACGATACTCCCGCCCAGCTTGGAACGCCTTCGGATGTGGACCGTGGGTAAAGCCCGCCGGATGGAAAGTGACCATGCCCTTTTCAATATTGTCGCGGCTGAAAAAATCTCCGGCATGATAAAACAGCACTTCATCATAATCGTCATTGTTATGATAGAACGGTACTTTTAATGCGCCAGGATCACTTTCAATCGGTCTTGGTACAAAGGTGCAAACCACAAAACGTTGCGCCACAAATGTCGTATGGGCCGAAGGTGGCAAATGATAGCGGTGGCTCATCAATGGCCTGATATCACGCCAGTTAATCCTGATCACACTTAAATCACCATGCCAGCCAATGGCATCAAGTGGGTTAAATGGGAAAGTGACCGTCGAGACCTTGTTATAGCGTTTGATCTGCACTTTTGTTTCAGTTTCGCTATATTGCGCTTTGAATGCTTCATCAATTTTTGGCGTATCGAGCATGGCGGCATCAAATATTGCATGATTGCCAACCAGGCCTTTTTCTGGCAACTGATACGAATCATTGGTCGCTTCAATCATCAGCACAAAAAGCGGCTCATTGGGTACAAGCCGCCACATAGTAGACCGCGGGATCACGACATAATCACCATCACGCAGCGTCATGTGGCCATAGTCGCAATAGAGTTCAGCACTGCCTTCATGGATAAATAGCAGGTCATCGCCATCAGCGTTCCGCACCAGGTAGTCCATGGGTGCACTCAGGCGCCAAGTGCGCATTCTACAATGCGCGTTGTGCAATAAATCCGGCACCGCCCAAGGAGAATTGGCCTGATCTTCTTGAATGTTATTAAAGTTAAACAGCCGCGGTCTTAACGGGCCTTGCCAGTCACTCCAACCGGTCGGGGCATGAGTATGATGCAAATGCGACGCTGGACCAAAAAAGCCACTGCGTCCGACTTCACGCTCATATATTGCCTGCTCCGGAAAGTCCGCATGCGCTTGGCGCGATACATCACCTTCTTTTAACGGAAACGACACCCATTTACGCATCGGCAAGTACTCCACGGCGAATTTGGTCTTCTTCGATCGATTCGAATAACGCTTTAAAATTACCTTCGCCAAAACCTTCATTGCCTTTACGCTGAATAATTTCAAAGAACACCGGGCCAATCACTGTTTTGGTGAAAATTTGTAGCAGAATACCGTCTTTTTCCGGAGCGCCGTCAATGAGGATCCGCAATTCACGCAGCATATCGGTATCTTCTGTGTGCCCTACAACCCGGCTATCAACCTTGTTGTAATAGGTGTCCGGAGTTGGCATAAATTCCATACCACGCGAACGTAAAGTCCGAACTGTTTCGTAAATATTCTCAGTCGTTAACGCAATATGCTGAATACCTTCGCCTTTATACTCGCGAATGAATTCTTCAATTTGAGATTTATCGTCAGAGGATTCGTTAATTGGAATACGGATTTTGCCACAAGGTGCCGTCATCGCGCGGGATACAAGGCCGGTTAGCTTGCCCTCGATATCAAAATAACGAATTTCGCGGAAGTTACCAATTTTCTCATAAAAACCCGACCATACATTCATATTACCGCGGCGCACGTTGTGCGTTAAATGGTCAAGAACTTCTAAGCCGACGCCATGGGCGGCCATCTGTGTTTGCCAGTTATCGTAAAATTTAAAATCGATTTCATACACAGAACTTTGGCCGTAGCGGTCAACAAAATACAACAGACTGCTGCCAATACCGTATACAGCAGGAATATTCAGTTCCATCGGGCCAATCTGGTTTTTATATTCTTTGGCGCCGTTTTCAACAGCATGCTTTAAGGCTGCAGCAGCGTCTTTTACCCGGAACGCCATAGCGCAAACACTAGGACCATGGGTACGGGCAAACTCTTCTGCCTGAGAATTAGGTTCACCGTTAACAATAAAATTAACATCGCCTTGTTTATATAACCAGGCTTGTTTCGAACGGTGTTGTGCCACTTCTGTAAAACCAAGAGAGACAAAGAGTTGTTTTAACTTGTTGATGCCATCGGCATCTGCAGCTGTATATTCAACAAACTCAAAACCATCGGTTCCTAACGGATTAATAGGATCAAACATCAGTAGACTCCAAACATAAATAGTTGTTTTGTGACTGATATCTTGAGCTGTTTGCTTAAAAAAGGAAGTGTACTGGCTAACATGATGCTAACAGTTCAAAACTGCTAATTTGTACAATTAAGTATACGAAAGGATGTTTTTAGAAAAATTGTGCTGTAAAAGACCCGGATCGAGGGATCCAGGTCGGATATTAGTACAGTTAACAGCACGAAGCGTATTTAAATTTTTACACTCTTGCGATTTATGCCATATTCTCGCAATTTATTAGCGACAGCGGTGTGACTTAACCCCAGTTTTTTCGCCAATTGCCGAGAGCTTGGATAAGCTGGAAATAATTTTCGCAGTAGATTGGATTCAAATCTTTTAACAGCTTCATCTAAAGTGCCATCAAAATCTTTTTCCAGATAGCCAAAATCGTTGGTATAACTTGGTAACTGCAATTGTTCTTTGTCGAGCTCATAGCCCTCTAGCAAGGTAACCGCACGGTACAACGCATTTTCAAGCTGTCGCACATTACCAGGCCATGGATATTGCTGAATAAACTGCGCACAGGACTCGGTTAATCGTGGGGCATTTCGACCTAACCGGGCGGCAAATCGGCTAATAAAATATTCGCTCAGCGGAACAATGTCCTGTTTGCGATCACGAAGCGGCGGTAACGCCAGAGTCAGTACATTCAAACGATAGTATAAATCTTCGCGGAATTTACCTTCCTGTACCATGCCTGGTAAATCTTTTTGCGTGGTGCAAATGACTCTGACATCAACCCGAACTTCATTTTCGTCGGCAACACGGCGAAAACTTCCGTCCTGCAAAAACCGTAATAACTTGGTTTGCAATTCGCGGGACATTTCCCCCACTTCATCTAAAAACACTGTACCTTTGTTTGCGAGTTCAAAAATGCCTTTTTTGCCTTCGGTCGTTCCTGGGAAAGCATTGGGTCCATATCCAAACAATTCCGATTCGGCAACGTTGTCGGGCAGTGCCGCACAGTTGACAGCCAAAAATGGTTTTCCCGCTCTGTTGCTGCCACCATGACAGGCGCGCGCTAACAACTCTTTGCCAGTGCCGGTTTCACCCATAATCAAAATCGGTGCATCAAGTTGAGCCATTTTTTTGGCTTCCCGCACCACACGTCGCATCACATTGCTATTCGCATGCAAACTATTAAAACTCTCCTGATCGCCTTTTTTAAATACCACCATTTGTTCGCCGAGCCGGCTTTCAGATTTTAAATTAATTACCGCACCGGCCAGACTTTCATGCCCAGTGTCGTCGGGCACCATCACGGGCAGCACGTCGGCTATAAATCGTTTGCCATGAATTTCAAAACGGCGGGTTTGTGCCAATACGTCATCACTCTCAAGCCAGCGCAGGAAGTTAAAACCTTTCACCATCATTGCCAACGACTGTCCCATAATCTCTTCAGTGGTGACTGACAACGCATGAAGGGCTGCGTCATTAATAATAGTGACGTTGGCTTTGGTATCGATGGCGATGACACCATCTGGTAATGTTTTCAGAAGCGTGGAAAGCTCATTATGCTCACGCTCAGAAGGTAAAAATGCTGTTGTTCTAACGTCATCAACGCCGGGAATTCGACGAATTTTCGCCATTAATTCCTGAAATTTTTCAAAATCAATTCCGGGAAATGCCACATACATCCGACCTAACTGTGGGTCGACTTCTATACCACGTAAATCAATCTGGTAGTGCACCAGAATGTTCAGAACTTCTTGAGCTATACCAACCCTGTCCTGACAATGGATCTCTAAACGCATCGCCTCACGCACCTTTTCCTGATGGGTTTGAGGCATAATACGGGATCTGAGACCAAAGAGACCAGTGCTTTTTGTAAACTTTTGTGAACAAAGAATCTAAGGATAATAGAAGCGCTTACAATATCTCCTATCGCTATTCGAAAATCGCTTCTCGTGGAAAAAACGACAGTGACGAATCGCGTTAAACCACAAAGCAAGCTTTAGCTTCGCTCAGTGATACCTTCTTGATAGTCATAAAAAAGGCTGCAACTGCAGCCTCTTTGGTTTACTCAGAATAGAAATTTATTCTGCCAGTAACTTGTCGGTCTTGGCGGCACAAATAAAGTCGTTCTTGTGCAGTCCTTTGATAGAGTGTGACCACCAAGTAACGGTTAGTTTACCCCACTCTAACAACAACGCAGGATGATGCCCTTCAGCTTCAGCAAGTTCAGCCACTTTGTGATGAAAAGCCCATGCTAACTTAAAATTTTTAAATTTGTAGCTGCGTTCTAATTGCAAAATGCCATCGCGAACCATCGGCGTCCAATCGGGGATTTGACGCATTAACTCTGGTAACTCTTCATCAGAAACCCGCGGCGCATCGGCACGACAGGCTTCACATTTCATTACGGCTAGTTCAGTCATATTTATTCTCAGTTCAATCAAATTCAAAGGAAAATTAGTGTTTCATCAGCATGAGCAAAGTGTTAACTGGCTTTTTTCTGTTTTGGTGGAAATTTAGGAGTATGCAAACCTAAAGATTTTGCAGTTTGCACCAACGCCATCAAATCAAGCTGTGCGATCTCGAACAGATCGTGAATTTTTTCTATCTTAAAATAAACCGGTTGCATGATATCGATACGGTATGGCGTTCGTAACACTTCAACCACGGTTAACATATGGCGCTCTGGAATATCTGAATGCATCGCATATTGGGTTTCGCCAGGCGAAGATAAAATACCACCACCGTAAATCCGCAAACCGTCTGCTGTTTGCATTAAACCAAACTCAATCGTGAACCAATATAATCTGGCAAGATATACTCGGTCTTCTTTACTGGCTGCCAATCCTAACTTACCGTAGATATGTGTAAATTCAGCAAAATCAGGGTTGGTCAACATGGCGCAATGACCAAAAATTTCATGAAAAATATCCGGCTCTTGCAAATAATCAAATTCTTCTTTGCTTCGGATAAAAGTCGCCACCGGGAATTTTTTGTTCGCAAGTAATTCAAAAAACCGATCAAAACTAATCAAGGCTGGTACTTCAGCGCATTCCCAACCCGTGGTAGCACGAAGAATTTGGCTAACTTCTTCGAGTTGTGGGATGCGGTCTAACGGTAATTTTAATTTGTCTAATCCTGCCATGTACTCATCACAGGCTTTACCGGAAATACAAGACAACTGACGGGAAATTAATTGACTCCAGATAGCATTTTCTTCATCGCTCCATGCGATAAAACCATGCTCGTCGGACTGCTTCGAGACATAATTACTCATAACGACAACCTGTTGAAATTTGAATAGCCTATAGCTCTGATGGCTGGGCTTTGATGGCCGGATCCTAGATGATTGAGATCCGGCTGTTAATCACCTGCGTTAAATTTGCCTTTAACAGAATGTAACCATTTTTGTACACCAAAGCATATATGCAACACAGCCCTATGTTTCAATTCAATTTTTTTGCTGTCCGCTCATCTTTACTAATGCTTGAGATAAGTCGGCGATGATGTCTTCGACGTGTTCCAGTCCGACGGAAATCCTGATAAGCCCATCGCTGATCCCTGCCATCTGACGTTCTTCCGCCGAGTATGGGCTGTGTGTCATCGACGCCGGATGCTGAATCAAAGACTCGGCATCACCTAAACTCACTGCCAGACTTAATAACTGACATTGATTAATAAAATACCGTCCGTCATCCAAACTACCATTCAGCTCAAACGCTAACACGCCCCCGGCAGCGACCATTTGTGTTCCGAGAAATTTGTGACCCGGATGATCGGGTAATCCGGGGTAATAGACTTTTGCAATTGACGGATGCGTGGACAGGTATTCAGCCACTTTTTGCGCATTACTGCAGTGGCGCTCCATCCTTACCGATAAGGTTTTTAAACCACGAATAATTAACCAAGCATCGTGCGGACTGATGGTCGCTCCCATATCTTTGAGCGTAGTGAGTTTAATTGTCTGAATCTTTTCTGCATCTGACACGATAATGCCGGCGACCACATCGCCATGACCATTCAGATATTTAGTTGCACTGTGCAACACTATATCAATACCAAATCGGGCTGGCTGTTGTAATAACGGGGTCAAGAACGTGTTATCAATCACTGATATGATTTGATGCTTTTTGCAAAAGCTCCCCAGAAACTCTAAATCAAGAACGACTAAGTTTGGATTAATCGGGGTTTCTGCAAACAACATTTTCGTGTTTGGACGCAGTGCAGCTGCAACCGCTTGATGATCGGTCATATCAACAAAACTAACTTCGATACCATAACGGGCAAACTGATGGTTAAAGAGCGCAAAGCTACAGCCATAAATGGCTTTGCTGGCGAGCAGGTGATCCCCTTGCTGTAAAAAAGCCATGGTTGCTGCTGCGACGGCTCCCATTCCGGTTGCTGTTGCTGCTGCATCAGCCATTCCTTCTAAAGCCGCGACTTTGAGCTCAAGCTCACGTGTTGTTGGATTGCCTAATCGGGTGTAGATAAATCCGGGTTCTTCTCCGGCAAAGCGGGCTGCGCCTTGCTCTGCACTGTCAAAGACAAAAGTTGATGTCTGATACAGCGGTGTTGCCAACGCACCATATTGCGCATCTTTTACTTTTCCGGCATGAATGCATTGAGTTTCGGGATGTTGTGACGGATGAATAGGGTGTTGATTACTGCGACTGCTCATACCACGAATTGCCTTAGATGATTTTTCAATTACTAAAGCAAATAAGTTATATGAAGCACAAGGCATGCAGACATCTGTCAGTCTATGGTAGCTTTCTTCCGGCAACGGCGACCAGTACTAAATGTAACATTTAGTTTGCAGTTGATGCCGGAGCCAGCCGTTTTACTAAATCTGACAACACCTGTTTCACCAACGATTTATCGCTAATTGCGCTCGGCAGTGGACGTAACTGTTGCTGCGCAAAACGTCCAAGCCTGGCAACCATCACTCCGGCTAGTACACCTTGCCCTAAACGAGCAGATAATCGCCCAGACAACTCAGCGCCGACTAAATCAGCACCAACATCAACCGCCATTTCTGCAGCGCCAGTGAAAAATACCGTTTTCACGAACTGTTTCATCAACGATAAACTTCGAAGCCGGCCAACAGGAGCACCATAAAGCACAGATAACTCACGAAGCATTAAGGCACCGCGCCATAGCACCAGTAGCATATCGGCTAATGCAAATGGACTGAGTGCAACGGCCACACCTGTTTGCACAGAGGCCTGTCTTATTTGCAATTCGGCAGCTTTATCAATATGCGTTAATACTGTTAATTCAAATAGTTGCAATAATTCCGCATCAGTAAATTCAGCTTTGCGCTGTTTCTCAAACTCCTGCCAATAAGCGTCGTTACTCGTTTCACCAATGGCGACTGCCATTTGTTGACACAAAGTATATGCTTCGCCAAATTGCATCGACTGTTGCAATCTGCTGCTGTCAATTCGCCACTGTTGCCGCATTTTGAGTTGTCGCCACAATCGCCATTCACGATAGCCAAATCTTGTGAGCAATAAGCCTGACAATAGCGTGAGACCAGATACAGCAGCTCCCTGCAATATACCGTTTTGCCAACTTTCGCCAATAAATTGCCACCACTGTACTGCTGCGACCGTCGTTAGGCTTAATAAAGCTCCGCTCCATAACCAAAGTCCGGTAGCACTGTTTTTCGTTGCAGGTGTCGAAACATTGCTCGTCTCGATGCTAAATTCTTCCGTTGAAAATTCTTTTGCCTGCTGCAATGTTCGGCGATTTGCCTGCGCTGCTAACTGTTGTAACTCCGGCTGCAAAGAAACAAAATCGGATCCTTCGAATGTAGCCGTCTTCTTTAAATCTTTCATTGCAGTTTGTCTCCCAATAAAAACTCCAGTGCTTGATCGAGTCGCAACTGCGGTAAAACCTGCTGGGGCGCCAGAGCTTTGGGCAAAAACTCAGGGAAAGCAAAGGCATGATGTTCAAACAACAAAGGTGATGGCATTGACATTGGTACTTCGCCCGGGAAAATAGTCTGCCGCTCACCGGTGACTGCTGAAATTCCCTGCAAACAAGGCATAACACCTTCTGGAGTCTGCACCTGCCCGACATCCGTCGTGACCACCGCAGCGAGTGCCATCGCCTCTGACTGACAGTACTGAAATCGACTATCTTGTAGTGGCTGCTGAAGTAATTGTTGCAACAACAGAGTCAGATTTTTGTGCTGCTCAGGTGTTAATTGGTCGGCTTTACTCGCCGCAAATAATACTTTGCTTATTTTTGGATCAAATAGCCGTCGCAACCAACCGGATGGTCCGTATTGAAAACTCTGTAAAATCAGCATCAACGCCTGCTGCAACTCTTGCAGTACGTGGTAACCGGCATTTAAAGCAGACAGGCAGTCTACTAACACGACTTGCCGGTCCAGACTTGCAAAATATTGCTGATAAAAAGGCTTCACGACCAGTTGCTGATAACTCGAATAATGCCGCTGCAACCGTTGTAGCAATTTAGATGGCTTTTCCAGCTGCGATGGCAACAGTGGAAATAACTGCAACAGTGGTGTACCAGCAAGATCCCCCGGCAATAACAAACGTCCTGGTTGGAGTAAACAAGCCTTTGCTTCTACCCTGAATTGCTGTAATAAAGCAGCATATTGATTGGTAAGCTGCTGGATTTGTAATTCAGAATCATCGTCTAAATCGATTGACTGCAATAAATCCTGAAATGCTTGTGCAATAGCGACGCGATGGGGTTTTGCAAATAACTGCCAGCTAAATTCACACCATTGCTGAAAGTCTTGTTGCAGCATTGGCAGGTCAAGCAACCATTCGCCTGGATAATCAACAATATCGAGTTGCAGCTCACGATAGTCTGTAATTTTAGCTGCTAAGCCAGATGCAGGCTTATAACGCAAAGTAAGTGACAATTGACTCCAGCTGGTTGTCGAAACAGGCCACTGGCCTTGCTGAAGTTGCTGTAAATTTTGTTCGAACGGGAAACGAGGCGTTTGCATCGCCTGCACCGAATCTAATCTTCCGCCTAAATAGCGTTGTTGACGTAGCGGAGAAAAAAACGGGAGTTGAACTTCAGTCACGGGTCCGGTGAGTTGCTGAACCAGACTGGTTATAAAAGCGGTTTTACCTGCACCACTAAGACCTGTGATCCCAAGCCGTAGATGGCGATCGAGCAGACGCTGCGAGAACTGCTGTGCCTGCTCTGTCCAGTTTTCATGTAACTTCGACCATCCCTTCATGCACCCTCCAGTGGCATTGCCACCCTCGGGCGGCTAAAGCCGGTTAAATTCACGATGTAACTGGTATTTACTCGACGTAACGTAAGTTTCAATGTTTCGTAGTCTAAATTCGATACTATCAAATTGTTGTTGAATATGGCCAAGTGCTTGTTTTGGCGCTTCGCCACGTTGCCAAATCCGGGTTTTCACTTCCACCGGTTTTTCAATAGGTGGCACGACCACTTTACCTGTTTTGGCTTCAGCAACTGATTTTTTCTCCAGCACTATCCAACCAACGATATACAACACCGGTAAAAAACCGCCAAAACCAAGTAGCAAGGATGCCAGCGCCACAACCCGGACTAACCACAGCTCCCAGCCGAAGTAGTCTGCGATGCCGGCGCAGACGCCGGCTATCTTGCCGTTGCGGTCATCCCGCAACAATTCTTTTTTAAACTTTGTCATGATCCCGTCTCCAATTTGGTGACTCTGCATCTAGAATGGCTTCGAGGGTTTTAATCCTATCAGCCATTTTTTCGGCTCGGTTTGACAAGTCATTCAGTTGGTTTAATTCAGTTTCTGACAAACCTTCTGAAATTTTGCGTTTGCTGCGATAGTGCATAATGACCCAGATTGGCGCGACAAAGATCATGAACAATATCAGTGGTACGCCAAAAGCTTCATGAATTCCCATTATTTACTCCCTAACGCCTGTCGATCAGGCGTTATTGTCATTATTCAATTTAGCTTTTAATGCTGCCAGTTCAGAATCAATTTTGTCCTGAGCCGCCAGTTCAGCAAACTCGTCACGAAGCGTTTTCTTACCTAAATCATAAGACTCAACCTGGGCTTCCAGTGAATCGATTTTTTGTTCGTAACGCTCAAACTTATACATTGCATCGTTTAAGCGGTTGCTGTCTAACGATTTTTTCACTTCTAAACGTGACGCCACTGTTTTTTGACGCATCAGCATCGATTTCTGGCGTGCCTTGGCATCTGCCAGCTTTTCCTGCAATTGTCCGACTTCATCTTGTAACTTGCTGACATGTGCATCTAAATTGGCAATGTCTGCAGCAACCGAAGCCGCTTGATCCGCTGATTTTTGTTTTTCAATCAAGGCAGAACGAGCTAAATCATCTCGGTCCTTAGCAAGAGCCAACTCGGCTTTTGCCTGCCAATCAACCACTTCTTCTTCCAGGCGGCTGACAACTCGTTGCAGTTCTTTTTTCTCAGCGATGGTTTTAGCTGAGGTTGAACGAACTTCAACCAAAGTGTCTTCCATTTCCTGAATAATCAACCGCACCATTTTTTCCGGATCTTCAGCTTTATCCAATAAAGCGTTGATGTTTGAGTTCACGATGTCTGAAAAGCGAGAGAAAATACCCATGATTATTACCTCATTAATTGTCTGATTGACACAAGATACCTTATTCAGTTTCCTTGCCAACTTTCAAACTACACATAAACCATTGTTATATATGCACTTTATTTATTTTCAACAACTACTTCTGAAATCATGCCGTATGAAATAGACTACTTATTAGTAAAATTCACTAATTTGTAGCAGCGTCATGGCAAGAGCATTCCAGCAAGATAATTTGATTGGCCAGTCCAACAGCTTTTTAAACGTGCTTGATCAAGTTTCACAGATAGCACCTTTAAATAAACCAGTATTGATTATCGGCGAGCGTGGTACCGGTAAAGAATTGATTGCAGCACGTTTGCACTATCTTTCTCAGCGTTGGGATCAGTCCTATTTGACACTGAATTGTGCATCATTGAACGAAAACTTACTCGAAAGTGAATTATTTGGTCATGAAGCAGGCGCATTTACCGGAGCGAGCAAACGCCATGAAGGCCGTTTTGAACGGGCCAATTTTGGTACTTTGTTTTTGGACGAACTTGCCAACACCCCAGGATTAGTCCAGGAAAAACTGCTTCGAGTCATTGAATACGGAGAGTTTGAACGCGTCGGTGGCAGCAGAGCGATTAAGGTTGATGTACGACTGATTTGTGCGACTAATGAAGATTTACCTGGGATGGCGGATCGAGGTGAATTCAGAGCAGACTTGCTAGACCGGCTTGCTTTTGACGTGATCACGTTACCGCCAATGCGCGAGCGACGCGAAGATATTTTAGTGCTGGCCGAGCACTTCGCAATCAGCATGGCCCGCGAACTCAATTTTGAGTTGTTCAGCGGGTTTTCTGAAAAAGCAAAGCGGATGCTGCTCGATTATGAATGGCCAGGAAATGTGCGGGAATTGAAAAACGTAGTAGAACGCAGTGTCTATCGTACAAACAATCCATATGTGCCCGTGCATGATATTTTATTGGACCCATTTGCTTCCCCTTTTCGCCCGCAAACTCGCGTTAGAACACAAGATAGAATCACCACTGTAACCAATGCACAACCGGCGATAGCTAATGTGCCAACTTCGGGTGATAATACGTCGACACCTGCCGCAAAGCTGCACGTGCAATCAGAAACTTCTGCACCTCAACCAGACTTTAATCAACAGCAGGATTTTAAAGTATTGTCTGAACATTACGAAGTCACGTTAATTAAACAAGCATTGTCTGCCTGCCAATACAATCAGAAAAAAACGGCGGAAGCATTAAATCTGACCTATCATCAGCTTCGTGGTTATATGAAAAAATACAAACTGTTAGACAGCCAACAATGAAATCAATCGGCTCTTTTGCTACCATTATTTTGCTAACTATTTTTAGCAGTGCCTGCCAGCCAATATTGCCAACGACCCGCGTCAACGGGTTGGTCTATTGCGCTGAAGGCTCGCCGGAAAGCTTCAACCCGCAATTAGTGACTTCAGGCACCACCATTGATGCCATTAGCCAACATCTTTATGACCGCTTGCTAGATATCGACCCAGACAATGGGGAGTTAATTCCCGGTTTAGCAGAAAGCTGGCAAATTAGCGACGATGGATTAACATACCGTTTTCAGATTCGCCAAGGCGTCGAGTTTCATCATACCCGCTATTTCAGTCCTACCCGGCAACTGACCGCTGAGGATGTCCTTTTCACATTTGGCCGTTTATTGTTTGTACAACATCCATTTCATCAGACTGCCACCGAGTATCCTTACTTTGACAGCGTTGAATGGCAGCAGTTGGTCGAGAAGTTAACCGTTATAAGCCCGATGGAAATTGAATTTACCCTCACCAAACCTGACAGCTCGTTTTTATCAACGCTAGCCACCGATTTTGCGGCGATTTTGTCTGCTGAATATGGCACCCAGTTAGTCAAAAATAAGACGCTGGCAGATTTAGACCAACTTCCAGTTGGCACGGGGCCGTTTTTATATCGCAATTATCAAAAAGATATCCTCATTCGCTATTACCGCCATCCTAAATACTGGCGTCAGCTGCCTCAAATGGAGCAACTGGTCATCGATATTGTTCCTGACAACACCAAGCGCATAGCAAAATTATTGACCCACGAATGCGATGTGGCGCCAATTCCACGTCTGGCAGAATTAACTTTGTTGTCAAAACGGGAAGATTTTGTAATAGACGCTCAAACCAGCATGAATGTGGGCTATTGGGCTTTTAATACACGCGTTGCCCCCTTTGACCAGGTTAAAGTTCGTCAAGCGTTGTCCTATGCGATTAATAAATCAAATATTATGCAGGCCGTGTATTTTGGTCAGGCAGAACCTGCTAATTCGCTGTTGCCGCCAACGTCTTGGGCTTACGATAAAAACCTGAATATTCAACGATATGATCCGCAACTGGCGAAAAAATTGCTTTCTGAAGCAGGTTATCCTCAGGGTTTTCAAATGGATATTTGGGCAATGCCTGTTCAACGACTATACAATCCAAATGCATTAAAGATGGCAGAGCTGATTCAGGCAGATTTAGCTCAAATTGGCGTACAGGCACATATTGTTTCTTATGAATGGAATACGTTTCGTCGTAAACTACGGCAAGGTGAGCATGATTCCGTATTGATTGGCTGGTCAGCAGACAACGCCGATCCAGATAACTTCCTACGCCCCTTATTAAGCTGCGCTGCGGCCATTTCTGGCAGCAATCGTTCAAACTGGTGTGATGAAAATTACGACGAGCTTATCGCGAAAGCTGTCCATACCCCAATCCTCGAAGAGCGTCGAGCATTCTACCAACAAGCGCAACAATATCAGGCCGAGCAAATGCCGTTGGTCCCAATTGCTCACTCGAAACGCTTCCAGGTCCGCAGCCGGAATATTTCAGGCGTTAGGATCAACCCGTACGGTGGCATTAATTTTACGGCCGCAGGTAAATCGCTATGATATTTCATTATTTAATGCGCCGAATGTTTCTACTGAGCTTCGTCTTTGTAGCATTAACTATTTTTGCCTTTAGCCTCGGTTATTTATTTCCCGGTGATGTGCTGAGTAATTTTACCGGACTTAGAAATATCAGCCCGGCTGACGAAATAGTGCTGCGACAACAACTCGGTCTCGACCAAGGATATTGGCAACAATACATCTACTTTAATCAACGTATTCTCGACGGTAACTGGGCGCTATCCTTTTCTAGTCAACAAAATGTACTGGATGAAATCCTTAATGTGATGCCGGCGACGCTTGAACTTGCTTCCTATGCGTTATTGTTATCACTGCTGATTGGAGTTCCATTTGGCATTATTGCGGCGGTGCGCAAAGATAAATGGTTGGATAAACTGATTTCAGGCTTTGCTTTGGTTGGTTATTCAATCCCGACTTTCTGGTGGGCTCTGCTATTAATTATGGTGTTCTCTCTCACCTTGGGATGGTTGCCTACGTCTGGGCGCTTGAGTGTGTTGTATGAAATTCCAAGGTTGTCCGGTTTTATGCTGCCGGATATTCTAGGCTCCGACGCCCCTTACCGCAATGAAGCATTATTCGATGCAATCAGGCATCTTCTGTTGCCATCATTAGTGCTTGCAACTTATCCGACAACTGTGATGATCCGGTTTACTCGTGAATCTATGCTTGATGTGCTGGAGCAAAACTACATTAAAACGGCCAGAGCGAAGGGTTTAACCAGGTTACAAGTCCTTTATAAACATGGGCTACGTAACGCGCTATTACCCGTGACACGTCAAGTTGGTTTGCAATTTAGTACCCTGATCACCCTGGCGATGATTACCGAAGTGATTTTTTCTTGGCCAGGCATCGGGCGCTGGCTGATAGACAGTATTTATCAGCGGAACTTCCCGGCAATTCAGGGTGGCGTGTTAGTGGTATCGTCGTTGGTGATTGCGGTGAATATGTTTACCGAAATTCTTCATACATTGTTAAATCCGTTGGCCAGGAAGTAATGACATGAAAAAGTTCCGGCTCTATTATGAAGAGTATAATAAAGGCCCGTTTCGGCTTTTGTGGAAGCACTTCACGCAACAACACTTTGCTTTTTTTGGTTTTATCGCCTTATTGTTGTTACTGCTGCTCGCAGTATTAACTCCATTTTTAACCCCACATGATCCTTACCTGCAAAACTCCCAATTGTTGTTAGTTCCCCCTTCCTGGCAGAATTCAGGATTAGTGTCCTACCCTCTCGGAACAGACGATTTAGGGCGTGATCTGATGTCGCGGCTAATGGCTGGGACCAGTTATACGTTCGGCTTGGCGATACTGGCGGTATTAGGTTCACTGATTGTTGGGGTCATACTTGGTGCACTATCAGGGATGAGCAAAGGCGTGAAATCTAGTGTTTTTAATCATTTACTGGATTTAGCTTTAACCATCCCTTCGTTATTGTTGGCGATTGTTATAGTTGCCGTATTAGGCCCGGGACTACTCAATACCATTTGGGCAATCATGCTGGCGTTGCTACCCCAGTTTGTGCATGGTGTGCGCAACGCTATTCAGCAACAACTGAAACAAGACTACGTCACCGCTTATCGACTGGATGGTGCCAGCCAACGGCAATTGCTGTTATTTGTTATTTTTCCAAATCTCTGGGAACAGCTGGTGCTGATGTTTACCATGGCCTTGTCGACAGCAGTGCTCGATATTGCCGCACTTGGTTTTTTAAGTATCGGCGCCCAGTCACCTACGGCCGAATGGGGCAGCATGATTTCTGACTCGCTGGACTCTATTTATCTGGCACCTTGGACCGTTGCCCTTCCGGGTTTAATGATTTTTATTACTGTGCTTGCGGTAAATCTGGTGGGTGATGGCATCCGGGTCGCGATCAAAAAACGGCGGGAAAATTAATGCAGCTTTTAGACATTAGAAATCTCACGCTGGAATTAAGCACGCCTGATGGGATGATCCGCGCCGTCGACCGAGTAAACCTTACATTAAAAGAAGGCGAAGTTCGGGGTCTTGTTGGTGAATCGGGATCAGGTAAAAGTCTGATTGCCAAAGCGATTATGGGTGTCTTACACGAACGTTGGAAAATATCAGCCGATAGATTTAATTGGCGTGGTCGTGATTTACTGCGACTCCCTTACCATGAACAACGCCGGATCATCAGCCGCGATATCGCGATGATTTATCAGGAACCAAGCCGTAGCATGGACCCGACGTCACCTATTGGCGAGCAACTTGCAGAGTCAATCCCAGATGATTTACTTGAAGGTGCCTGGTGGCAACGCGGCTCGCAGCGGAAAAAACGGGTCATTGCGCTCTTACATAAAGTCGGGATCCGCGATCATGCTACCGTACTCAGCAGTTATCCGTATCAGCTCTCTGAAGGCGTCTGTCAGAAAATTATGATCGCGATGGCAATTGCCAAGAACCCTAAATTGCTGATTGCGGATGAACCTACCACAGCGATGGAAAGCACCACTCAGGCACAATTATTCAGATTGCTGGCTAGCTTTAATCAACTGAAAGGCACCTCGATATTATTGATTAGTCACGAGTTAGAGACTGTTGCCCGTAACACCGACACACTAAGCGTCCTTTACTGTGGTCAGTTGGTGGAAGCTGGCGATACTGCAACGTTACTAAAGCACCCCTTGCACCCCTACACCCACGCATTGATTAAAAGCGTGCCAGAATTTCAGCCAGAACTTGGGTTTAAACAACAACTTTATGCTTTGCATGGCAGCATTCCGACGTTACAACATTTACCCATCGGCTGTCGGCTAGGACCTCGCTGTCCAAATGCTCGCAAAGAGTGTGTAAAAACCCCAATTTATGAGCGTCAGCAAAACCATTATTTTAGCTGCCATTTTCCATTGTCAGGAAAGACCAATGAGTAATTTGATTGAAGTCAGAGGGCTCACTAAAAGTTATCAAAAAGCCCGTGGTATGTTTAGCCGCCAAACCATCATGGCTCTGTCAGAGGTTAGTTTTAGCCTGGAAGCCGGCCAAACACTGGCTATTGTTGGTGAAACAGGCTCTGGTAAAAGTACTCTGGCAAAATTACTAGTCGGGATAGAACAGCCCGATAAAGGTGACATTCTGATGGCGGGGCAACCGCTAAACTGCGCCGATTATCAAAAAACCAATCATTTAATCCGTTACATATTTCAAGATGCGGCCCGTTCATTGGACCCTAATCAGAAAATTTCTAATATCCTGCATGATGTGCTGCGTTACAGTACGGTGCTAAGCTTCGAACAACGCGAGCATAAAATAGCCAACACGCTGAAGCTGTTAGGTTTATTAAACGAACACGGCAATTATTACCCGCACATGTTCTCTGGGGGTCAACTACAAAGGGTGGCACTCGCAAGAGCGTTAATTTTAGACCCGAAAATTCTGATCCTGGATGAAGCATTAACAGCACTTGATCCGTCTTTGCGGGCGCAAATCGTCAATTTGTTGCTGGAGCTTCAACAAAAAACAGGTCTGGCCTATTTGCTGATCACCAATCAATTGCGACTAGTTCGGCACATAGCAGATCAAACCTTAGTGCTCCATAAAGGAGTCGCGCTTGATTACGGTGAAACCAGTAGTGTTTTTGAAAACCCACAGCACGAATACACCCGCAAACTGATTAAAAGTATCGAGTATTAAAAGCTGCAGATACTTAGTACGATGCCTTATGTCACGTGGATAATCTTTTACCCATTCATTTTAGGTAGCTAGAACAACAACTAGCGAGCAACGTTTGGATTATTCCTACCAAAATCCAAAAATGAAAAACCCGCTAAGTAGCGGGTTTTTATCAACAATAACAGGGCGCTAAATTGTTAGCTTACAAATCCTGGCTCGTCATCGCAGGTAATTTCTTCACGATTTCAGCTTGTTGCTTGAGAGCATCTTGTACGGCAGCAAAATGTGACTGACCCATTTGTTGCGCAAACTGTTCAAGCTCATTAGCGGCTGGTTCAGCAGTACTTGGGACATCTGTTACTTTAGTCACAAGCACCAGTGAGACATCACCAGAGGCCAATGCTGCGATACCTACCGAAATTGGTTTGGTTGGTACTGGTTTTGGCAATTCAAAAGCTTTGGTCCTGATTTGTGCTTCCAACGCACCACCAAAACGAGGCGTTGCAGGTGCTGTTTCTAACGATAGTTTTTCGGTCGCGATTAACTCCCGGATATCTTTACCTTCAGCAAACTGCGCCATAATCGCTTCAGCTTTAGCCGTTGCCAGTTCATTACTTTCTTTAGCAATGACTGCTGTTTGAACCATAGGTTTCACTTCTTCCAGGCTTTTCACTTTTGCTGGCAAATGTTCTACCAGACGGGCAACGACAACATGTTGCGGGGCCAATTCAATCACTTCACTGTTGACACCTGCGCTGATAAATTCAGGGCCGAAAACGGTATTAAGGAACTTAGGTGCAATGAATGGTGCTGTGGCAGTTTCACGTGAAAATAATGGCATTTCCTTCACTGTGCTATGAATGGCAGTGGCAGCTTCTTCCAGATTATCTGCAATCTCAAAACTCACTTCAGCTAACTTCTGTTGCAGCTCAGCAAACTGCTCTGCTGCTTTCTCCTGTTGCACCGTCGCTGTAATAGATGCTTTAACTTCAGCTAAAGGTTTCACCGCGCCAGCTTCAATTTCAGTCAACTTAATCAGATGATAACCAAAAGAGGTTTTAACAACGGGCGATAGGTCACCTTTTTGAGCCAATGCATAGACTGCATTTTCAAACTCTGGCTCCATCACACCTTTGGTAATAAAATCTAAATCACCACCGTTTTCTGCAGAAACGGTGTCAGATGAATTTTCCTTCGCGAGTTTTGCAAAATCAGCGCCCTGTTGTAACTGCTTTAACAACTCTTCTGCTTTAGCTTCTATGGCACTGTCTTCGTCAGCTGATTCCAACAAAATATGCGAAACACGACGACGTTCTTCCGTTGAATACCTGGCAGATTGTGCCTGATAGAACTGCTCAACTTCAGCGTCCGTGACATGGATGTCTTTTGCCAAATCACTACCATTCAGCTCGACATATTGCAGGGATACTTGTTCAGGCGTCGCGTAGTTATTTTGATTTAACTGGTAGTATTCCGCCAGCTTCTCATCAGTCACTTCAACTGCAGCTGCGAAATCTGCAGCTTTTAGCACTGAGTATTCGATATCGCGATTTTGCTGCTGTAACGACATCAAGCTACGCATTTCACCCGGCAAAGCGAATTCAGAACCAGCAACGCCAACCATAAATTGATTACGCACAAACTGCTCACGAAGAATGTCGCGGAATTTGTTTGCTGTCAGATTGTTTTGACGTAACAAAGCCAGGTAACGGTCATTATTAAAGACACCGTCCAATTGAAATTCGGGCATTTGCATAATGGTTTTTTTCAGCAGTTCATCGCTGATTTGCAAACCCAGTGTATTGCCTTGTTGTTTAATCAAGGTCTCACCGATCAAACGGTCCAACACTGAGTTACGGAAATTATTCATATATTGCGGATCAGCGGCCAGAGTGGCGAACATATCGCCGAACTGTTGCTCCATCCGGGCACGTTCAGTCTGGTAGCTTTCTTCAAACTTCGTCCGGGTGATTTCTTCACCGTTGACCACGGCTACCGACTGGTCACTATTGTTGCCAAAGTAGCTACTTACGCCCGACACGGCAAATGTCAGGATAACCAACCCCAGAACGACCTGAGCAACTATCCCTTTTGAACCTTCTCTGATCTTTTCTAACATGCTTGCTTCATCTCTTATAACGGCAAAATGCTGGCTTAAAAAAAAAGCGCATCTTAACAGATGCGCCTTTCTTATAGAAGCTGTAACGAACTCTTGCTACCTGCTGCTCAGAAGAACTGTTTCAGCGGTGATGATTGACACAGGCCAACCAGAGTTCTTTTTAAGCTTTGAACTGCACCAGCGCGCCGGCACAGTTTCAAGTTTAGTTTACGCTGTCTTTTAACGCTTTACCCGGCTTGAACGAAGGGATCTTCGCAGAAGCGATTTGGATAGTTTCACCAGTTTGTGGGTTACGGCCAGTACGAGCTGCACGCTCACGCACTGCGAAAGTACCAAAACCAACTAATGCAACTGAGTCACCTTCTTTTAAAGCTTCAGTAACGGCTTCGATGAACGCGTCAAGAGAACGACCCGCTGCCGCTTTAGAAATGTCTGCACCAGCAGCAATTTTGTCGATAAGTTGAGACTTGTTCACAATATCATCCCCTTCAATTGTTATTATTTTCTACAACCAAATTGTAAGTACATTTTTGTAATGTCGGCATTGTTATATCAAGCATCCGAAATGCTTGCAAGCACAAATACAATGGACTTGAAAATTTCCTTGCGTCTCGCGAACCCTTGTCACACAAGGGCTGCAACGAAACTGCCCCTAAATTAGCACAGCCTACGTAATTGAAAAGCCCCTAAACCACATTTTTTTCGGTTTTTTTCGTTTTTACGCTGCTTTTTTCCACATTTACCACTGACATACCGGTCGGAGGCTCTTGTAACGCAAATTCAAGGACTTGGTCTATCCACTGTACCGGACAAATTTCAATGTCGCCTTTCACGTTATCAGGGATGTCTTTTAAGTCACGCACGTTGTCATGCGGAATTAAAACACGTTTGATGCCACCACGGTGCGCCGCCAATAATTTTTCCTTGAGGCCACCGATAGGCAACACTTCACCACGCAAGGTGATTTCACCAGTCATTGCGACATCAGCCCGTACCGGATTCCCGGTTAATGCGGAAACCAATGCAGTTACCATGGCAATACCTGCACTTGGACCATCTTTTGGTGTCGCACCTTCCGGTACGTGGATATGAATATCACGTTTTTCGTAGAAATCAGCGTTGATGCGTAAGGTTTCAGCACGGCTTCGAACGACTGTCATCGCCGCCTGAATAGATTCTTTCATCACATCGCCCAGTGAACCGGTGTGAGTGAGCTTACCTTTACCAACAACGGCCGCTGCTTCGATGGTTAGTAAATCACCACCGACAGAAGTCCAAGCTAAGCCTGTCACCTGACCAATGCGGTTACTGTCTTCAGCTTTACCATAATCAAAACGTTGTACACCTAAGAACTCTTCTAAATTGTTTTGACTGATCACAACTGTCTTCAGCGTTTTATCAAGCAAAATTTTCTTCACGGCTTTGCGGCAAAGCTTAGAAATCTCGCGCTCTAAACTACGTACACCCGCTTCACGGGTGTAATACCGAATGATGCCAACAATCGCACTATCTTCAATGCTGATTTCGCCTTTTTTCAAGCCGTTGCGTTCGATTTGCTTATTAATCAAATGCTGTTTGGCGATATTCAGTTTTTCATCTTCGGTGTAACCGGCAAGCCGGATCACTTCCATCCGATCGAGCAGCGCATCAGGAATATTCAAACTGTTACTGGTTGCAAAAAACATCACATCCGATAAATCGTAATCAACTTCCAGGTAATGATCGCTGAATGCAGAGTTTTGTTCCGGATCTAACACTTCTAACAGCGCTGCCGCTGGATCACCCCGGAAATCAGAGGCCATCTTGTCGATTTCATCAAGTAAAAATAGCGGGTTACGAACACCTACTTTAGCCATTTTCTGAATGATTTTACCCGGCATTGAACCGATATAAGTACGACGATGACCACGAATTTCCGCTTCATCACGCACGCCACCTAACGCCATCCGGACATATTTACGACCGGTCGCTTTGGCAACTGATTGGCCCAGAGAGGTTTTACCAACGCCCGGAGGTCCAACTAAGCACAGAATTGGGCCTTTTAGTTTATTGACCCGTTGTTGCACTGCGAGATATTCCAAAATGCGTTCTTTGACTTTATCCAAGCCATAGTGATCCGCGTTAAGGATATCTTCTGCTAATGCTAAATTCTTTTTCACCTTCGAGCGTTGCTTCCAAGGCACCTGCGTCAACCAATCAATGTATGAGCGCACTACTGTTGCTTCAGCAGACATTGGCGACATCATTTTAAGCTTACTGAGCTCTGCACTTGCCTTGGTTTTGGCTTCTTCCGGCATTTGCGCTGTTTCAATTTTACGATTGATGGCTTCAAATTCGTCTGGCGCATCATCCAGCTCACCCAGTTCACGCTGAATGGCCTTCATTTGTTCGTTGAGGTAATACTCGCGCTGGCTTTTTTCCATCTGCTTTTTGACACGACCACGAATACGACGTTCGACTTGTAAAATGTCGATTTCGCTTTCCATCATCGCCATCAGGAATTCAAGTCGCTCGGTAACATCGATGATCTCAAGCACTTTTTGCTTGTCATCAATTTTCAGCGGCATGTGTGCGGCCATGGTGTCCGCGAGACGCGCACCGTCGTCGATACCTGATAATGCAGTCAGGACTTCCGGCGGAATTTTTTTATTGAGTTTGATGTACCCTTCAAACTGACCGACTGCTGAACGCAGGAACACTTCCTGTTCACGACTGTCCATGTCAGGTGAAGTGACCACTTCAACATTCGCCATAAAGACATCTTCAGTTTCAGTGAAGTTGACTAATTTAGCGCGTCGTCCACCTTCAACCAGTACTTTAACGGTACCGTCAGGGAGCTTAAGTAGCTGCAAAATGGTAGCGACAGTACCGACACGGTACAAGTCCGATTCGGCTGGGTCATCCAGCGTAGCGTCTTTTTGCGCGACTAAGAAAATTTGCTTTTCGTTGTCCATCGCGGCATCAAGACATTTAATAGATTTCGCCCGCCCGACAAACAATGGAATTACCATGTGGGGATAGACGACAACATCGCGTAATGCCAGTACCGGCATATGCAAAAGTTCGACTGTTGCTTCTGTCATTCAATCTCTCTCGAATTAGTTACTGCAGGCGTGAATATCTCAGTATATGGGGTCAGGATCTGACACTTCAATGCACCGAATGAAAAAATGCTGGCAAAACATTGGGGTTTGCTGCGTTACCTCCAGTGTTTTATCGCGATTTGCTCTGGTTACACAAAGGCACTATCCATTTGAGGTTAACATACGATAGTTTTACAGATATTGTTCTGTCAGCAAAGGATCAAAAAAGGAGCCGAAGCTCCTTTTTTCTTTAGTTTAGTGGGATTCTGCCACAGCTTTTTCAGGATTTTCATAAATCATGATTGGCTGGGATTCACCACGAATGACTGTTTCATCAATCACTACTTTACTGACGTCCTGCAAAGACGGCAGTTCATACATGGTATCGAGTAACACACCTTCCAGAATCGACCGCAAACCACGAGCACCGGTTTTACGTTCCATCGCTTTTTGTGCGATAGCTTTTAATGCGTCTTCGCGGAATTCCAGTTCAACATCTTCCATCTGGAACAACGCGGCAAACTGTTTCACCAGCGCATTTTTAGGCTGACTTAAAATTTGCATTAACGCGGCAAGATCCAGTTCAGTCAATGTTGCCAGAACCGGTAACCGACCAATAAATTCAGGGATTAAACCAAACTTAACCAAATCTTCCGGTTCTACATCACGGAAACTTTCAGTGATTGAACGGTTGGTTTCTTTGCTTTTTACTTCGGCGCCAAAACCAATACTGGACCCTTTGGCGCTACGTTGTTCGATAATCTTATCAAGGCCAGCAAAAGCGCCACCACAGATAAACAGAATCTTCGACGTATCCACTTGCAGGAACTCCTGCTGCGGATGTTTGCGACCACCTTGAGGCGGAACTGACGCAATGGTGCCTTCAATCAGTTTTAACAGCGCTTGCTGCACACCTTCACCTGACACGTCACGTGTGATTGAAGGGTTTTCAGATTTACGCGAAATTTTGTCAATTTCATCAATATACACAATACCGCGTTGCGCTTTCTCTACATCGTAATCGCACTTTTGCAATAATTTCTGGATGATGTTTTCCACATCTTCACCGACGTAACCGGCCTCAGTTAAGGTCGTTGCATCAGCCATTGTGAAAGGCACATCTAGCAGTCGAGCTAACGTTTCCGCAAGAAGTGTTTTACCGCTACCGGTAGGGCCAATCAACAAAATGTTACTTTTTCCAAGCTCAACATCTTGTTTGTGGCTGCTGGTACGCAAACGTTTGTAGTGATTGTACACTGCAACGGCCAATACTTTTTTCGCATGTTCCTGACCAATGACATAGTCATCCAAATGCGTGCGGATTTCGCGTGGCGTCGGCAATTTATTACCATCGCGTTTTGGCGAAATATCTTTTATTTCTTCCCGGATAATGTCATTGCATAGGTCAACGCATTCATCACAGATATACACCTGTGGACCTGCGATCAACTTACGCACTTCGTGCTGTGATTTGCCACAAAACGAGCAATACAACAATTTGCTGTTTTTGTCGCCGTCAGTGCGGTGATCAGACATGGAACTACCTCTTTCGCGTTGCAGCGGTCGTTTCCTTCCGACCACCGCCAATTCAATTATCAGGCGCAGTGCACCTTATCAAGTGTCCGCCGCGCTTTTACAACATCCGTTCGAACAAGACACTGGGGAGATCAGACGGCGTATCCAAACAGTTTAGTGCAAAACCATTCAGTTAAACAAAGTAACGTCTTCAAGTATCACTGCGTCTTGCTGGTCAGAAAATTATTTCGCTTCGCTTTTAACAAAGATGGTGTCAACCAGACCGTATTCCAAGGCTTGTTGCGCACTTAAAAAATTATCGCGCTCGGTGCCACTGATAATCTCTTCATAAGATTTGCCGGTGTGCTCAGCCATCAAACGGTTTAATTTTTCTTTAATGGTCAGAATTTCTCGGGCATGGATTTCAAAGTCAGTTGCCTGGCCTTGGAAGCCACCCAATGGTTGGTGGATCATTACCCGGGCGTTTGGCAGACAGTAGCGTTTACCTTTAGTACCACCCGATAACAAAAATGCGCCCATACTCGCAGCCTGACCCACACACACGGTGGCGATATCACATTTGATATAGCGCATGGTGTCATAAATGGCGAGGCCGGCAGTCACAGAACCACCTGGTGAGTTGATATAGATGTAGATGTCTTTTTCCGGATTCTCAGATTCAAGGAACAACAACTGCGCCACAATCAAATTGGCCATGTGATCTTCAACCTGACCTGTCAGGAAAATCACCCGCTCTTTGAGCAAGCGTGAGTAGATATCAAAAGAGCGCTCACCCTTAGCCGTCTGCTCAATAACAATCGGTACTAATGCATTCACTAATTCATTCATATTTTGGTTTAACACCATCAGCTGGATCCCCTGGGAAAATGCGGCAGAAAATAAAATGGCCCGAACACTGCTGCCCGAGCCATTAAAACCGTCTAACTAAGCAAAGTCAATGTTAGTTGGCAGCTTGTGGATTCATAATTTCGTCGAACTTAGCAGCTTGCTCAGTGACTTTCGCTTGCGCCAGTACTAAGTCAATTGCCTGCTCTTCTAAAGCCACGTTGCGCATACCCTGTAACAGCTCTTTGTTGCTGTTGTAATACTGCACAACTTCTTGCGGATCTTCGTACGCAGAAGCGATAGTCGCAATCAGTGCCTGGACGCGGCTGTCATCAACTTGCAGGTTGTTAGTTTTAATCACTTCACCTAACAACAAGCCAACTTTTACACGGTCACGAGCTTGGTCAGCAAACAATGTAGCTGGCAGTTCAGGCAGGTTTTTCGCATCAACGTTGTTACCAAAACGCTGCAGCGCTTGACGACGTAATACGTCAACTTCGCTTTCGATCAGTGCTTGTGGCACGTCCAGCTCGTGATTTGCCAGCAAGCCTTTGATCACTTGCTCTTTTACCTTGCCTTTAATCGCTTGGTTCAGTTCGCGTTCCATGTTTTTGCGTACTTCAGCATGCAGCGCTTCAACAGTCGTTTCAGCTAAACCAAACAGTTTTACGAATTCATCATTCACTTCTGGCAACACTTGCGTCTCAACTGACTGCAATGTGATAGCGAACTGAGCCGCTTTGCCTTTTAAGTTTTCAGCGTGGTATTCAGCTGGGAAAGTCACGTCGATAGTGAATTGCTCGCCAGCTTTTTTGCCAATGATGCCGTCTTCAAAACCCGGGATCATCCGGCCTTGACCTAAGTCCAGGCTGAAACCTTCGGCTTTGCCACCTTCAAACTCTTCACCGTCAACCGAACCTACAAAGTCCATGGTCACACGGTCACCAGCAGCAGCGGCGCTTTCTGAAGCAGCCCAGGTTGCATGTTGCTTACGCAGAGTGACAATCATTTTTTCCATGTCTTCAGTTGAAATTTCAACTGTTGGCTTGGTGACTTCAACTTTGCTTAAACCGTTTAATTCAACTTCTGGATACACTTCGAAAGTGGCAGAAAATTCCAGATCTTTGCCTTCAGCCAGTTGGCCCGGAGCAAAAGTTGGTGCACCGGCTGGAGTCAATTTGTTAGCGATAATCGCTTGATAGAAATGATTTTGCATCTGGCGTGATGCGACGTCTTGCAGTACTGACAGACCAAACATTTTTTTGATCATGCCAACTGGCGCTTTGCCTGGACGAAAACCGTCGATACGACGATTTTTTGCAATTTGGCGGAGTTCTTTATCTACTTCAGTGCTGATTGCAGCGGCTGGAACCGTGATGTTAATACGGCGCTCTAAACCCTGGGTGGTTTCAACAGAAACTTGCATCTTGTTACCTCAAAATCAAAAACGGGCGTGGGGTTTACGCCATCATGCTTAAATCTGGGATGTTTCGCTTACGCAGCACTCGTCAACCAGATCCATAGTTAAATAGGACGCGGCATTATAGCGAGGGTTTTGGACGACGTCGAGCATTTGATTAAAATCCAGTATTGGCGCGGCTTAGAGCGCTGTTTTGACGAGTTTTTTCAGTCTTTTTTATCACGATTGACGGTCATGAGTTGCTTCACTAGCAACCAACGCGGCTCATCTTTGCCGTAGTAATCTTCGTGGTATTGGTGCTGGATAAATCCCGATTTTTTATATAAATGTAATGCGGATTGATTGTCCGGCGCCACCGTCAGCCAAAGTTGTTCCGTTTGTGCCGGGCAATGCTGCAATAAATATTGCAACAGTGCCTGACCAACGCCTAAACCACGGCTTTGCTGTGATACGGCTAACGACATAATCCCGATGCTTTTGGAACCTTGCTGACCAGGCGCAGCTAACAAATATCCGAGCAACTGTTCACCCTTCCAGGCGAGGATTAAGTAATCTGGCCATAAATCATGCGCTTGCCGGAAAAAGAATTCGGGATATACCGCGCTGGTAAACACTTGACGCTCCAATTCAGCGACCAAGGATAGTTCTTGTAGACTTGCTGGCCGTATCACAACCGGGTTGCTTTTGTTTATGCTCATACGTGAATCACCGCTCCTTGCCACTTTTATCAAACCAGTGTACCGAAATGCCAGCCGAATCGCCAAATTCAGAATGAGCAAAATCGACGATCTAGTAGAGCTATCAGCGCAATAACAATGGGGTCGAACCAGCTTTGCAGCTATTGTTCAAGCTGCTATGGTGCTAGCTTCTAACGACAAAGTGTTTAGTTACGCACTTAAGTTTTTTCTTTGATTCAATTGAAGCTGTTATAGATATGCCAATAGATTTAAATGCCGACATCGGCGAAGGTTTTGATGATGCGGCAATCGTCCCCTGGTTGTCGTCTGCGAATATTAGTTGCGGCGCGCATGCCGGTTCTGAAATTGAAATCCGCCAAGCAATGCGACTTTGCAAACAACATCAGGTAGCAGTGGGTGCGCACCCTTCTTACCCTGATCGTGAGCATTTTGGTCGGATTGCCATCGAGATCACTCTGGACGAACTGACGGAAAGTCTGACTCAACAACTGGATTTTTTTCTGCAGCTGGCGGCCGATGAAGGTGTGTCGGTCCGTCACATCAAGGCGCATGGCGCACTATACAATACCGCAGCACAAGGTAACTCAACCGGCGTTTTGTTACTGCAACTTGCCAATCTTTATCAATTGCCGCTGATGACACTGGCGCATAGCCCGCTGCATCAGCAAGCTCAACAACAAAATATCCCGGTTATTGCTGAAGCATTTGCCGATCGCACCTACCAAGCCAACGGCCAGTTAGTTTCTCGCGCACAGCCTGGCGCGTTACTCGATACGCCCGCAGCTATCACGCAAAGCTTAGGATTAGTAAAGCATCATCAAATACAAGCCATCAGTGGCGAAGTGATTTCGCTTCATGCTGAAAGCCTATGTTTACATGGGGACAGCCCGCAAGCAGTTTTGTTAGCGCGGGATTTGCATCAGGCGTTGCTTGCACAAGACGTTGTTATTCAACCTAAATCATTTAAACCTTAACCCGTTAGAGGCTCCATGGACGCAGTAAATTTATGGCCACTCCTTGGCATCGGTGTCGTGATGCTCGGTTTTTTACTCAAATTTAACCCGGTGTTAGTAGTGTTGGTTGCCGGCATTGTCACCGGTCTTGCTGCATTGATGCCAATGCGTGAAATTCTGGTTCAGCTGGGGCAAGGTTTTCTAAAAACCCGTACCCTGCCGGTCATTTTGTTACTGCCATTGGCGGTGATCGGGCTCGCCGAACGCCACGGTCTGAAACAACAAGCACAAAATTTTATCCGAAATCTAAAAGGGGCAACGGTCGGTCGCTTGCTTACCGTGTATCTTGCAGCGCGCGAAATAACAGCAGCACTGGGCTTAACGAGCCTCGGCGGTCATCCACAAATGGTAAGACCGTTATTGTCACCCATGGCAGAAGCGCTCGCCGAGCAGCGCTGGCCGAGCATCCCGGAACGCCTGCGCGAAAAAGTGAAAGCGATGTCGGCTGCAACTGACAATATCGGTTTGTTTTTTGGCGAAGATATCTTTGTCGCTTTTGGCGCTATTGTGCTGATGCACACTTTTTTGCGTGAGTCTGGTGTTGAAACCAACCCACTGCATATCGCACTTTGGGGCATTCCAACAGCTTTGTGCGCCTTTGCGATTCACGCCTATCGATTGCAGCGGATGGATCAGACTCTGCGCCGGTTGCAAGCTGTTCAACTAGCGGCAGTTTCGACAACACAACCGGTGGAAAGAGCATGATCTCCTTATCTTTTCTATACATTCTGGTCGGCTTAATTCTACTCTGGACCGCAATTTTAACGCTGTTAAACAAACAACAACCCAGGCGTGTTGCGTCTGCCGCGTTTTGGGGTTGTTATGCACTGGTATTTTTAATCGGTGATTATCTGCCACCTGAAGTTGTTGGATTGATGGTGGTGATGCTGGCCATATTGGCTGGTTTTGGTGCACTCAGCAGCGCAGTCCCTCAACTATTATCCGCCGACAAACTGCAGCAGTCTCTCAACCGCATTGGAAAAAAAATCTTCTTACCCGCACTTTTGATCCCGATCATGACGGTGTTTGGCGTGTTGGTGTTAAGTCAGATTGGCAATGACAACTGGCAGTTACTGGATCCAAAAAACCTCACCTTGGTCAGTCTCGGTATTGCTTGCATCATCGCTTTTATCGCCGCTTGTGTGATCACCCGCGAAAGCCCGGTGCAAGGAGGGATCGAATCCAAGCGCTTGCTAGAAGCAATGGGCTGGGCGGTTTTATTGCCACAACTATTGGCAACTCTGGGTTTGTTGTTTAATAACGCCGGCGTCGGTCATGCAATTGCGGTTTTAACTGAGACTTATTTGGCCGTTGATCACAAACTGATTGCCGCTGCCACCTATGCGATCGCGATGGCGCTGTTTACGATGATTATGGGCAATGCCTTTGCCGCATTTCCGGTGATTACTGCCGGCATTGGTATTCCTGTGCTTATGCTGCAACATGGCGCCAACCCAGCCGTTGTCGCTGCGATTGGCATGTTTTGCGGTTATTGCGGTACGTTGATGACGCCAATGGCGGCAAATTTTAATATGGTGCCAGCGGCGTTACTGGAATTAAAAGATCAACATGCGGTGATTAAAGCCCAAACACCAACCGCACTTACTTTGTTGATATGTAACATTTTCCTTTTGTACTTTTTAGCCTTTTAGCAGGGAGTTCCCTGCGCTGATCTAAGCGAGTAAGCCTTATGCAACAAATACTGCTGACCGGTTTTGAACCCTTTGCCGGCGAAGCCAGCAACCCGTCCTGGGATGCGATACAACAACTGGATGGCTGGCGACCCGACGCAGAAACCATAGTCCGTGCCCGAAAACTCCCGTGCGTGTTTGGACACAGTTTACAAGTGCTTGAAGCTGAACTCAGCGCACTTCAACCGGTTCTGGTGATAGCCGTGGGTCAGGCCGGTGGCCGGACTTGTTTTAGTTTGGAAAAAGTGGCGATTAATTACAACGATGCCCGTATCCCCGACAACTCAGGCCAACAACCTGTCGCAACCACGACCGACGACGCCGGTCCAGCCGCCTATTTTAGTAGCTTACCGCTGAAACATATTGTGCAGAAGGCGCGCCAACAAGGCATTCCGGCGGAAGTATCATTCAGCGCCGGTACCTTCGTTTGTAATCATGTTTTTTATGGATTAATGCATCAAGTGGTGAAAACGCCCAAAGTGCGTGCCGGTTTTATTCATATTCCCTATAGCCCGCAACAGGCCAGTCGCCATCAAACGGCCAGTATGAGTTTGGATTTAGTCGTTGCTGCGTTAAAAATCAGTATTGAAGTTAGTTTGTTGCAACAGCCCGATCTTCAACTGGCAATGGGGCAGCTGGATTAACCAATGGTGCCATAGCGCCCTTTGTTTGCAGGCTGAGAAGCTCTGACACCGTGACAAAACGAAATCCTCGTTTTTTCAATCCTCGGATAATGGCCGGCACCGCTTGCATTGTTATTGAGCGGCTGTCGTACATGACGTGAAGTAAAATAATCGAGCCTTTTTTGGCTTGTTCGACCGTATATTGTGCCAGGAGCTCCGGGTTTTCTGCGAGTTGTGGGACGCTTTCCGGTGCGACATCCCAAGTCACCGCGACCCTTTGATGCTTTTGAAGATAACGCGGCAACATCCACAATTTTCTGCCATAAGGCGGCCGAAAATAAACCGGTTCAGGTACACCAGCGTCTTTAAGTAACGTATCCGTTTGCTCAATTTCCTTGGCAATAAAATTAGTTGTTTTAAATATCAACCGCTGATGGCTGTAACTATGATTGCCAACCTGATGACCGGCAGCGAGAATTTTTTGCACTAAATGGGGATTGGCTGCAACGTCGGCGCCGGTTAAGAAAAATGTCGCAGCGATATGTTCTTTTGCCAGAACGTGTAAAATTTGTTCGGTTTTTTCTGGTGTTGGCCCGTCATCAAAAGTAAGCGCAACAAGAGGTTCCGTGGTTTCAACACGATGGATTAAAGTTCCAAATAGCTGAAAATCTGCCTGGCTAGATAACCGCCAAAGTGCAGCGGAGCTGAACAGGACAAACACCAACAGCAACATTGCCTTGATTTGCATAGCTCGCGGACTCAATCCTTTGCCGTTACCGGGGCAACCACTCTTGAATGCAACTGGCGGCAACAAGTGTATTTGTTTGATTGGTCATCGACAGATGGCGTCAATGACAACGCTGACATGAGATGGAATTTTAAGCAAAATAAGTGCCTTAATGCACATCGACACTTGTAATTAATCTTTAGACAGCAGTGACGCACCATGGATATCAAGGGAAGTGAACGACGTTTAAATTGAAAATTCACGCTTGTAAAAATTACTGACAAAAGCTAAACCTAAATACGCTGTCAAGACAAGGCAACAGCGATGCAAGATCGACACAGCAAACTGCCCGCGGAGTCTTTGCATCTTGCATATCGACGATGCCCTAGGATTTACATTCCCCCCTAAAATCGGTCGGCACGAAATGGCACTGCCTTTTGTAAGGCCGCCGCATCGCCATTCATCTGCTGCAGCAATAGTTCAGTACTTACAGCTGCTAAGGTTAGACCTAAATGTTGATGACCAAAATGTAGCCATAAACCAGCAAGGTGACTTTGACCAATCACCGGTAATGAGTCGGCGAGCGTCGGCCTTAGCCCTGACCAACAAGCTTCAGGGCCGACCTGACTGCTCCTTGCAGCCAGTTCTGGCCATAATGCTTCACCATGAAGGCGCAATAATTTGGCACGTTGCCAGTTGTCTTTTGCCGTCAATCCGGCAAATTCGACAGTGCCAGCCAGTCGCAAGCCGTGTTGCATTGGCGTCATAATCATTTTTCGATCAAATGAAGCAATCGGAATTTGGGGCATCGTCACTGGATTCGTCATCAAATGATAACCACGCTCAGCCTCCAAAGGCAGCTTATAACCAAGGGGTTGCAGTAACTGTTTGCTATAAGCGCCGGTACAAAGCACCACCCTGCTCGCTCTGATCGTTTTTGATGCCAACGTCAACTGCAGCTGAGATTGCCGCTGATGGATATCCAGCACTTTTTGCTGAGAAAACTGCCCACCAAGTGCCAGAAACCACTGATACAACCGCTCATTTAAAAGAGATGGGGAGAGCGTATGACCCACCTCTTTAAAGTAGATGGCATAGCGTATTGAAGGAGACAACCCAGGGTAGTGCTGCAGTAATTCTGTGTGAGTCATGATGTCAAGCGCGATACCCTGATGACGATATAGCGCAGCTATTTGCTCTACTTCAGACAATCTGCTTTGCTCAAACACCAGCAAACTGCCCTGATACCGCAATAAATCCTGACAATCGGCAGCATTGGCTAAACGCTGCCACGCGGGTATCGCATCACTTAATAAAGAGGTTAAAGCTGCAGTGTTTAATTTTCGTGGTTGTGATGCCATCTGTCGTAAAAACTGGAAAAAAAATGGTAAGGCACGCCACAAATACCTGGGGCGAATCGCCAATGGCCCCAACGGGTCCAACAAAAAACCGGGCAATTTGGGCAATAACGCGGCATCAGCTAACGGAAAAACCTGCTCGGTCGCTAAATGTCCGGCATTCCCAAAGGAACAACCCGCTCCTACCCCATTTGGGTCAAGCAATAACACCTGATGACCTTGTTGTTGCAAGCGGCAGGCGGTGACTAAACCAATCACGCCGGCACCAATCACGATTGTTGACGCTGTTGTAAAGTTTGGACCCTCACTGCTCTGTCCAGTGTTTTTTTTTGGCACATTTTTCATATTTCACCACATTGGATATTGTATACAATCTTCATTTGACTTAGCATGCCAGTAAGTTGCAACCAACGCAACGCATCGTCGCAAAATCTAAGGAGTAATAAATGAAGGTGAATTGGCAAGGTGTGTATCCGGCCGTGAGTACCCAGTTTCATCAGGATCAGTCACTGGATTTAGACTCCAGTCAGCAAATGCTGGACCGGCTGATCAGCGAAGGCGTGCATGGCATTATTGTCTGCGGCACAGTTGGGGAAAATTGTTCGTTGTCGGCTGCTGAAAAACGCCAGGTGTTGATGGCAGCAAAAGAAGCAGTGAACGGCCGGGTGCCGTTAATTTCCGGTGTTGCTGAAACAACAACCGCCCTCGCGACGAGCTATGCAAAAGATGCAGAACACATTGGCATCGATGGACTGATGGTGCTCCCGGGAATGGTTTATCGTTCACAGCCGCATGAAGCTATCCATCACTTAATGCAAGTTGCGAAAAATACCGCATTGCCGGTCATGGTGTACAACAACCCAATATCCTACAGTGTTGATATTTCACTCGACAGCATGGCAGTACTGGCAGAACAGCCCAATATTGTTGCGGTCAAAGAGTCCACTGAAGATACCCGCCGTATCAGCGAGCTATATAGTCGTTTTGGCGACCGCTTTACCGTATTCAGCGGCGTGGATGATATCGCGCTGGAAAGCTTGATGTTGGGCGCGACGGGCTGGATCTCCGGTTTAACCAACGTGTTCCCACAGGAGTCGGTCGCTATTTATAATTTGGCAAAACAAGGCCGTTATAGCGAAGCGTTGGCAATTTGGCGTTGGTTTTTACCTCTACTACGCCTCGATACGATCCCAACCTTAGTGCAATGCATCAAACTTGCTGAACAACTGGCCGGCCGCGGTTCTGAAACGGTAAGGGCGCCACGCTTACCGCTCAGTGGATTGGAACGCCAGCGCGTAGAGACACTGTTTGCTGAAGCGATGGCAACACGTCCGGATCTTCGCAAATTCAGTCAGTAGTTGACATTACAGGAGCAGTGGCATGAAACAAGGTACGTTTTTCTGCATCGACGCCCATACCTGCGGTAACCCCGTACGATTGGTAACGTCAGGTCACCCTGCACTTCGCGGCCATACTATGGGCGAAAAGCGGCTGGATTTTATCGAGCGATTTGATTGGATCCGCCAAGCGCTGATGTTTGAACCGCGCGGGCACGACATGATGTCGGGCGCTTTTTTGTATCCGCCCTGCTCCGATAATGCTGATTTTTCGATTTTATTTATTGAAACTTCGGGCTGCTTGCCAATGTGCGGACACGGCACTATTGGCACTGTAACCGCAGCCTTAGAGGCAGGATTAGTCAAACCGAAGATTGAAGGAAAACTGGTGATTGATGTGCCCGCCGGACAGTTGCAGGTGGAATATCAGCGTCAGGGAGACAGGGTAACTGCGGTAAAAATATTTAATATCCCGTCGTTTTTATACGCCAAAGATGTTGAATTTGAAGC
>JAHJNE010000111.1 GCA_018820995.1 Gammaproteobacteria bacterium
CCAAACACACAAGCCACGGCAAAAAAACCAGCCAGGAATTTACCGGTACGTGGCAATTGAAATTTCTCCAAGGCCGCCTTGATGTAATACATCGGGCCGCCAGAGACGGTGCCGTCTGGCTGAATTTGCCGGTATTTGACGGCCAGCGTACATTCGACAAACTTGGTGGTCATGCCGAGAAAGCCAGCGACAATCATCCAAAACGTTGCTCCAGGACCGCCCAGCGTAATCGCGACCGCCACACCGGCAATATTACCGGTTCCGACAGTGCCCGATAATGCGGCTGACAAGGCCTGAAATTGGGTAATTTCGCCCTTATCCAGCGGATTACTGTATTTGCCGCGAACCACCGCAATGGCATGGCTAAAACCACGGATATTGATAAAACCGAGATAAAAAGTGAAGACAATAGCGCCACACATCAGCCACAACACAGTGACCGGAATGGCGACCCCTTGCAGGTTAAATGAATAAAAAACCACACTGGCTAACGCGGAACTCAGCTGCTCAAAAGCCTGCTGGAAGCTAAAATCGCTGGACATCTGGAAATCTCTGACTGCAAAAATAAGCACATTACCATAGATAATTATGCTTTGGCTGCAGCATTAATCTGCAATTAAAACGATTGAGTTATAAAAAGCCCGGGGACAGGGATTCGACGTCAACCGGCGTTGTTCTGGCGCAACGCAGTTGTCAGCATTATTTATTCAGCGGTTGTGACCTGATAGATCTCAAGCGGCAAGCCATCCGGATCGGCAAAAAAAGTGAAGGCTGCGCCGGTGTATGGATCAATCCTGATCGGTTCGACCTCAATGCCTGATTGTTGCAACCAAGCACTGGTTTTTGCCACATCCAACACCGCAAAACTTAAGTGCCGCAAGCCCTGCGCCTCTGGTTTACTAAGTCTTGGCGGCGCACCAACAAAGGAAAACAATTCCAGCTGACTGCCATCCGGCAATTGTAAATCTAATTTGTAGGATTGACGTTCAGCGCGATAATTTTCCGCCAGTACCTTGAGCCCGAGCAATTCACTATAAAAATGTTTAGAGCGCTGGTAATCACTGCAAATAATGGCGACATGATGAATTGCACGTAACATAACAACCTTTGATTTTTGAAAGTATTAACAGACGGTTCCAACGCAATCTTGCGCTGGCAGAACCATATTTGGGTAGGTTTGCTGCAACGACTGCAATTGCCCTTGTTGCAGCAATAATCGGAACTGCTGATCCCATAACCGTTTCAGTCGCAAACCTTTGCTTGATTTCGAAAAACCAACATACACCGGTAATTCCGCAATAAGCATTTGTTGCAACTGCAAATGTTTTAGCTGCACTAATGGCCCAGGCAAGGCTAAATCAGCTTGTTCAGCCAGATACACATCAACGCGCCCCTTGCTGACCAGTTCCAGCCCTTGCGCTACATCTGTCACTTCATACCCAGTGACGTTCAGGCCCAGCGCCGGACCATAGTTATAAGCCAAATCCCAAGCCAAACGATATTTTGGCAGCTGAGTCAGTACATTGGCTGTACCTATGGTCAAAAGTTGATCCCGGAACACCGCCACAATATTGTCTGCATCTATCGGTAACTCAGAAAGCAGCAATTGTTTACCATCAACCCGAGTCACCGCCAGCACCATGTCAGCTTGCTGCTTTTGCACCATCACCAGTGCACGATTAAAATTACTAAATTGCGTTTTCAGCAGGAACTGCGACTCGGGCAACACCAGCCGCACCAACTCAAAATAGCCGCCACTGTGATCAGTATTGGTATAACCAGGCCAGTGTTTGGTGACCAGTTTCACCGTTTCCACTTGCTGTGCAGCGAAAACGACCACCGGCACTGCAAGCGGAAGTGAAAGAGAGAATGCAACGGCAATCCACCTTAAACTCCGCAACCCAAAGCACCGCCTGCAGGCAAACCGCGCCCTTGCCCTCTTTAAAATCAGGCGCAACTGCACTTGCATGAACAGCATTTGCATGAACTGCACTTGGAACATCTTTAGCATCCGGCTAAGGCATAATGCTTCAAGCCTAGCTGAAAAAATTTGCCTTAGTGACCTGATGTTCAGGCGACTTCGATGTTCTTTTTACAGCGAATCGATGCTCAGATTTTTACACTCTGCGCATGCGCCTCAACGGCACGCCACACCCGCAGTAAATTGCCGGACATAATTTTCTCAATATCCGCTTCGCTATAACCACGACGCAACAAACCTTCAATCAGGTTTGGATAAGCAGAAACATCTTTCAGTCCTTCAGGTAACGAATCACCCACCCCATCAAAATCAGAACCAATGCCGACGTAATCGATACCCACTAACTTAGTGACATAATCAATGTGATCCAGCACGGTATTAACATTGGCAAAAGGATACGGATGTTGTTGTAGGTAGGTTTTACGAAATTCGTTTTCGTCCGTGCCTTTAGGCGCTGCGGCCAAAGCTGCTTTTAATTGCAAACCCCATTGATTGGCTTGTGACACGACAAAGGACGAGCCGAAGTTGATTTGAATCACGCCGCCGTTTTTGGCCAGCGCTTTGATCATGGCATCATCCATATTGCGTTCAAATCCAGGCACAAAAGCACGTAACGAGGAATGTGAGGCGATTACCGGTGCTTTAGTGAGTTGAATAACCTGATAAAAGGCTTGGTCCGACACGTGAGAAATATCGATCATCATGCCCAAGCGGTTCATCTCTGCCACCACTTGTGCACCAAATGGGCTTAAGCCTTTCCAACGGCGACGCATATCGTAGCTGGAATCGGCAATATGATTGCTTTCAGAATGCGCCAGCGTGACATAACGAATACCACGTTGGTAAAAATGCTGCAGGTTTTCTAATTTACCGTCAATCGGCGTGCCGTTTTCCATGCCAAGCGCCAGTGAAATTTTGCCTTCTTTGGCTTGCCTGGCTAAATCAGCCGATTGATACGCCATCGCAAATTTATCCGGTGCGCGGCCAACCAGGGCTTCCATGCTGTCGATCAGCTGGTTGGCCAGCAAATAACCGCCGCCTGATTTTTCCAGCGATGCTGGAATATACACCGACATAAAAGGGGCATTGAGGCCACCCGCTTTAGCACGCGGGTAATCAAATTCACCGCCTGGCGCACTGACCGAAACGTCTTCCCATTTATTTTTTAAGCGATATGGCACGTCAATATGGGTATCAACAATCAGAAACTGTTGTGCCAGTTGTTGTGCGCGTGCGGCAGGATCGGTCGCTGCGTCTTTTGCGGGCATGGTCGTTGTAGTTAAGGTACTGCAACCTGCCAGCAATAGCAGGCTGGCACACGTGAGGTTCGACACACTGGAATTCACAATAACGGTCCTTTTTGTCAGAATAGGATGGGCGGTACAGTGCAAGATGGATTTGCGCTTGATGCAGCAGCTTAAAACAAAAAGCCAGCAATCACCGAGCGCATTAATCTTATATTTCACCGACTTGGTCGGAATCAACGGCGCTGCAGATACACTTCATCGACCAAAGCTACTGACTTTATTGCTTCTGCGTTAGTGCGCTGGCACCTTACAAATCAAGATTAAACTGCTGTTTTAATACGGTTGGCCGATCCGCTGCGGCCACCGGCGTCACCGTCACGACCCCTTGTTGCCAATTTTTTAGCTCGTCACCCACCAGCACGGTTCGCCCCTCAGCATGCTGTTGAATCACCAAATATTTCTGCACAAAAATGGTGTCAGGATGCGTCGAGTTCAGATAATTTGCCGGCATAAAATCAATCCAATCCGCTGGATACAGATCAAAACCAAACTGACTGACCCATGCCTGATCAAGCTGTGCTTGCAGTACATACTCTCCGGCAACCGGTGAAATCAGCCGGAAACAATCATAATCCTGCGGTTGTGGCAGATTAACCTGTGACAAAGCAATAGGCGCACGCATACCATAACTACCAAAACCTAAGTCACATAGCCATTGCTCGCCTTCCACTTTAATAATCAACGCCATATGGGTTTTCGGGCGGCGCATTGGGTAAAACATTGGTCGGCAAAACACAAACTGATAGTCGAGCCCCAAAGCCGTCATCGCCATCGCAAAAAGTGCATTGACTTCATAACAGTAACCTCCCCGACTCGCCTTACCGTCACTACCGATGATTTTACTGACGATATCTTCAGGTACCATCGACACCACTTTCCCTGCCTGCACATCCAGGTTTTCGAATGGCACCCGGCGCAGTTGCTGTTGCATCAAGGCTTTGACTGTGGCGCTATTGGCGGCGATTTCACCTTGGTAACCAATCCGCTGCAGATATAAATCCAACTTAAAATTACTGGCCTGCATTGCTATCCTCTCGTCAATTTAATCGTTGCACTCACCGTGAAACATACACAGCAGAGTAGTGATATGCCATGATAAGGTAAAACAGGGATTTGAGGGAACCAGCCAGATGTCGCAATACCGTCGCTTTAACGCAGAAGATGCCATGCACTTTGCCAATGAATACAGCGAATTGTTTGGTGAGCGCAGCAAACTGACCGCTGTCAGCTTTGGCGACAGTCATATGAACCAGATATTCCGGATTAAAAATCAGTTTGCGACCAGCCTGATTGTCAAACAGGCGTTACCATTTGCCCGAGGTTTAAGCGACCGCTGGCCATTGACCGTCGATCGCAGCCGGCTCGAAGCACAAGCATTACTCAATTTTGGGAAATCGGCTCCAGGTTTGGTGGTTGAGGTTCGTCATTATGATGCTGAACTTGCCGCCATTCTGATGGAAGATTTGGATCAATACACATTGCTAGAAAAAGCGCTGACTGAAGGCAGGCAATTTCAAAAACTTGGGGCTCAAATGGCTGAATTTGTAGCCAAAACCAGTTTTGCCAACAGTGATTTTTCATCTAATTTAGCCGCCAAAAAGGCTCGGCAAATCCAGTTTCAAAACCCGGAAACGCTACAGATCAGTGAAGATTTATTATTTAATGACTCGTTTAGCAATAACGAACGTAATCATATCGATGCCAGTTTATATCCACTGGCACAACATCTGTGGTTGGATGAACAACTACAAGCCAAAGTAGCTTCATTGGCAGCCAGTTTTCGCAGTAAAACCCAAACCTTAGTGCATGGTGACTTAACCAGTAGTAGCATTTTTGTCACTGGCGAGAACCTAAAAGTGATTGATGCGGAATTCACCGGTTTTGGTCCTGTAGGCTTGGATGCGGGCCTGTTTACCGGCAGTTTATTAACCCATTATTGTCTGGCGCCGGCACTGCAACAAGACAGCGCGAAAGCCAAAGATCAGCAGAACTATCTGCACAATCAAGTGAAAATATTCTGGCAGGATTTTGAACAACAGTTCTTATTGATATGCCGGCAACAGTGTCGTGACCCATTGTTTGGAAACGAGTTTTATCAAAAACAATATGTCGCAGATATCTTACGTGATTTAACCGGCTATGCTGGTTGTGAACTGATCCGGCAAGTGCTTGGTACTTTCCGATCTCCGGCACTTGCCGGGATTACCGATCCAGTGATCCGACTACAGGTCAGTAGCCATGCACTCAGCCTCGGCCAAAGATTAATTTTACAACACCAGCAGATCAGCTCAATCGATCAGCTGCTTAGCTGGCTACCAACCGGTAGTGCGCAATAACAAAGTTCAGCGTCTGTCGCAGCGACAGCGCAAGGAGTTCCTGATGCAAAAAGTACGAGGTATTGGTGGCGTATTTTTAAAAGCCCGCGATCCACAACAGCTAGCACTTTGGTATCACCAACACCTGGGTGTGCCGCTGTATCCGGACAGTCCTTATGGCAGCTTTCAGGCCAAAGAGCAGGATGAAACCGTCTGGTCGACCTTTGCCGCTGACAGTGAATATTTTGGCCGCGCCGAACAACAAATGATGGTGAATTACCGGGTTGATGATCTGGAAGCGATGTTGACACAATTGCAACTGGCGGGCGTCCAGGTCGACGAGCAACGGGAATCAGGCGATTATGGCAAGTTCGGCTGGGCCTATGATCCAGACGGCAATAAGTTTGAATTATGGCAACCAAACTAATTCAACGCGGTAAAAAATTCCGCGCTGTCGCCAAACGGCCCGCAGTCAGACGCGCACGGGCGCAGCGCATTTGGCAGCATGGTGCCCATAATGCTTTTACCGATTTATGCGAATTTAAAGGCCATTTTTACTGCGTATTTCGCGAAGCAACCGCTCATATTTCACCGGACGGCGCGTTACGTATTTTAAAAAGCCCGGACGGTCAACGCTGGCAAAGTGTGGCGCTCATCCAAAGCCCTATTGCTGATTTACGTGACGGCAAATTGGTCGTGACAGCAGATGGTCGACTGCAGTTGCTGGGTGCTGGCGCTTTGCATGATCGAACGCACTATGCGTATCAGTCATACGTCTGGTTTTCCACCGATGGCCAACAGTGGACTGATGCCATCGAAGTCGGTGAGTCTAACGTCTGGATCTGGCGCTTAACCTGGCACCAAGGCATTGCCTGGGCTGTTGGATACCAATGTGGTGGTAAACCCCGATTAGTCCGGCTTTATCGCAGTGAAGATGGCGTGAATTTTTCGGTCTGGGTCCAAGTGTTGAACAACCAAGGCTATACCAACGAAAGCGCCTTGTTGTTTTTACCGGACGATCGCGCGGTCTGCTTACTGCGACGTGATCCTGATGTGGCTCTCCTCGGTATCGCCAGTCCTCCTTATTTTGATTGGCATTGGCAACCGCTAAACTGCCGAATTGGCGGACCACAATGTTTGCTATTGCCTGATGGCCGTCTTTTGGCCGCAGTCCGGCTTTATGATCGTCATGTACGTACCAGTCTGGCTTGGTTGGATTTGGACACAGTGACACTGACAGAAGCCCTCCAATTACCCTCAGCCGGTGATACCAGTTATGCCGGTATGGTGTGGCATCGGGGCCGGCTCGCGATCAGTTATTACTCGTCGCATCAGGGGCGCTCCGCCATCTATTTCAGTCGGCCACGGCTGAGCTTTTTAACTGACAAACCAAGAAATTCATAAGCAGAAATTTCGGTAAATTTCTGCTTATACGCAGAATAAACCGCCATTCATCGATAAAAATTGTTATATTAGCGCGCCGTAATAAATTGCATTGTGGTCACTCCAATGCACTGGCGAGTGGCAGTTCGCAAAAACTGCTGCTACACCTGATAGGTTACAGCACACCTAAAAAAACAGCATGCATACACCAGCATGCAATCGAGAGCACACGACCTGGTTACAGATGCTCCATACCACAGACTCAAGCTAAGGGTATCCATTGATGATAAGCAAACAAAACAAGCTGGCATTGCAGATCAAAGTCGCTTTGATGGCGACAACTGTTGGACTTTCTCCTGCCGTTTTTGCGCAGGAAAGTGACAAAGCCAAACAGGACGATCAGCAACTGGAACGGATTATGGTCACCGCGCAAAAGCGGGTGCAAAGTACGCAGGAAGTACCTATTTCGGTCGCGACTTTATCCGGTGAAAAATTCGAAGCCATCTTTGCTGGCGGTGATGATATTCAGGCGTTAGCGGTGAAAATACCGGGTTTATACGCAGAGTCATCAAATGGCCGTGCCGCACCACGTTTTTATATTCGTGGCCTGGGTAACACTGACTTTGACCTGGCAGCATCACAGCCAGTATCTGTAATCATGGATGACGTAGTGATGGAAAACGTCATCTTAAAAAGCTTCCCACTGTTTGATATCGAACAAGTTGAAGTGATCCGTGGCCCTCAAGGGACTTTGTTTGGTCGCAACACTACTGCCGGTATCGTCAAATTTGCCAGCGCCAAACCAAGACAGGATTTTGATGCGTTTACCAAATTTTCTGTCGGTAGTTTTGGTAGCCGCAATGTTGAAGCTGCTGTGGGTTCAGGTTTGACTGACCAACTATCGGCCCGGGTTTCTGTGTTGTCGCAACATCGCGACGACTATATCAATAACAGCTTTACCAACGAAAAAGACGCCATGGGCGGGTTTGATGAAACCGCTGGCCGGCTACAATTTTTGTATGAAGGCAATAAATTTGACGCCTTGTTGAATGTGCATGGCCGTAAACTGGACGGCACTTCGTCTATTTTCCGCCGCAATGTCTTTAATAAAGGCAGCAACGAGCTGAACCAGAATTATGACCGTGACACCGTGGCTTATGATGCTGGCAACAACTTCCAGAAATATGACAACTCCGGTGCGTCACTGAAACTTGATTTCGAATTAGATGGCATGACCTTCACTTCGATCACGGCACATGAACAAGCAGATGGCAATGGCCGTGGTGATATTGATGGTGGTACTGAAGCAGGTCCTGGTCCGTCAGCGGTTGGTAATGCGGTCACTGAAGATCAGTTAAAAGACTTAAAACAACTGACGCAGGAATTCCGTTTAGCCAGTGCAACTGATGAAGCGCTGGAATGGCAAGTCGGTGCGTTTTACTTTGACTCGTCATTTGGCGTCACCAGTATTGATGGTTTCTTTGGCCGTACCTCTGTGTTCCACGACAACCAGAGCTGGGCTGTTTTTGGACAAAGTACCTATAACCTTAACGACCGTTGGGACGTGACAGGCGGTATTCGTTATACCCACGATAAAAAATCTTTTTATGTCGGTGAGCAAAACGTCGACGGCTTTGCTTTAGTCATTGGCGCGGCACAAATTCAGGATTACGCTCCGATCAGCCTCGATGATGGTCAGGTGAGCTGGGAATTGGCAACCAATTACCGGTTAACTGACCAAACGTCATTGTTTGCCCGGTTAGCCAATGGTTTCCGCGCTCAATCGATTCAAGGCCGCAACGTTGCTTTTGAAGAAGATCCTACCACTGCAGACTCAGAGACTATCAACTCGGTTGAATTTGGTGCGAAATCAGATTTACTCGGCAATACCCTGCGCTTAAATGGCGCGGTGTTCTACTACAACATCGATGACATTCAGTTATCCGCTGTCGGTGGTAGTAACAACGGCAATACCCTGGTCAACGCAGATAAAGGCACTGGCTACGGTTTTGAAATTGATGCGGACTGGCGTGCACTGAGCAACCTGACCTTAGGCGGTGGTTTTAGCTACAACAACACTGAATTAAAAGATACCAACCTGCGGGTCGGTGCTTGTGGTTCAGGCATGTGTACACCGCTGGATCGGACTGTGGTTGAAGGTGGTAAAACACTGGCGTATGTGGATGGCAACCCATTCCCACAAGCACCAAAAACCATCCTGACCGTCAATGCCCGTTACGACATTCCGGTCAGCAGTGGTGAGATTTACTTCTATACCGACGTTGCGGTACAAGGTAAAACCAACCTGTTCTTGTATGAGTCAGCAGAGTTCCGCACCAGCAGCAACACTGAAGCCGGCTTGCGGATTGGTTACCAGAATTACGACGGTAACTATGAAGTTGCACTGTTTGGCCGCAACATTACGGATGAAGATAACGTCAAAGGCGCCATTGACTTCGCCAACCTGACAGGTTTTGTCAATGAACCACGGGTCATCGGCCTCGAGTTTAAAAAAACCTTTTTCTAATAGCCAACGCTCATTAAGATGAAGATAAAAAGGGGTCGCCATCAAATGGCGACCCCTTCGTTTTAATACTTCCAGCAGATAATACTGAGTCAGTATTGGAGGCGAGGAATCACCACATTTCTGCTATTGGCTTAGGGTAACGTCGACCCACCGACGTAAATCCCCGCATCAGACGCAATAATTTTAATAAATCATCTGGCGTGACCTCCCCCGATCACTCATTTTCGCTGACGCTTCAGATCGCCAAAAATACACTTCGTCGCACCTTTTATTGATAGCGAAATGTTAAATTTGATATTTTTTTGATATTGAAACTTAACGGGTTTTCGCGACGTTTTTTCGTTGATATAGATATTCACGGTTTGAATCCCAGGTTCAGCCAGTTAGCAGGCGCTAATGCGATGCCGGAGCCTACATCAGCGAAGACAAGAACTAACAATGGACTTTGTCATACATGCACTGTTGTAAATTATTATTCTTATGGACAGTACTAACACTGATGTCGGGTTGCAGTGTGCTTGGCAAAGTCAGAGAAGCCACGCTTGTTGCGGGCACGGTCAGCTGGAAAGCACAGCCACTGGCACTGCGGCAACAATATCCGCAGTGGATGCAAAGTGTTTACTACACCGCCGAGTTGCAAACTTCAGATATCAGCCAATGGCAATTGTACTTGTTAAGTCGAACTAGCTTAGGACCAGGCGCAACAAAAGCAAAAGCGGAACTGGTATATATCGCTGACGGTCAACAGCAATCAAAAAGTTTCGACCTGCAGTTGCAACAGATGGAAGAGCCAACAGCAACACAGGACTATTTCCGGTATCGCTACCAGTTTGGCGCCGAAGCATTGGCTTTCTATCAGACTTACCAACCCAAACGTTTTGCCGGTCAGGCGAAACCGCTGCAACTTTATTATCTGCAACCGTTATATGCTGAAAATCAGGTTGACCTGACACAGGTGCTACGAGTCGAGTACGCGTTGCTACCAGAATATGGTCCCAAAACGGTCGGTGAACTCATGCGGCTCATGTTCAATTTGCAAAAGCGGGATTGGATTGAATTTTGCCAAAACCGTCGTTACCAGTACGACAAAAGTACAGCCTGTGGTGAGGTCAAAATCACTGAGGCCGCAACTGCTGACAGCATTGCGGCAGTTGATTAATTTTACCAACGCCAAACCAAGGCAGGACTTTGATGTATTGACCAAATTATCTGTCGCTCGTGTTGGTGGCCGCAATCTGTTCAATAAAAGAAGCTACAAACTTACTCAAAATGGCAACCGCTATACCCTGGCTTCAAAACCAAGCTTTCCTTTGCTGCAGTCTTTTTATGTCGTGTCTGGTCAAGTTTCTCTACTGTCTACCCTTCACTTTGATAGCTCTTGCTTCCTAAAGTACCAGCAGTAAAACGGCGATGCTACGCCGTTATTTTTTAGCATTGTTCCCTGGCCGTAAGTCCCTTGATCATTATGACACTTTGTCATTGCAGCGCGTGAAGCGACAGTGCAGTTTCAAGAGTTTTAGGTACAAGACTCTGATTTCATAACGGTTATGGCATTTTGGCCAATTGCTTTACAAGATGGATTGATAAACTACAGTTAAGCTGTTGCGCTGCGGCGCTTTGTTCCATAAAACAGAAGGCTTATTTATGAAAAAACTGGCAACCTTGATATTTTTCAGTACTTTGACCTTGCCTGCACTGGCGCAAACCACGGAATTGGTGAATGCAGATGCTTCGATTTTCTCCGAAATTTGCATCGCGGCGGCGACCTCTGATGCCGCGTTAAAGGAAAAAGCAGCCCACTACAAATTTGGCGCAGCGGAATTAGATAATTTCACCTGTAATGGTTTAAGTCTGGAAAAATTTGCCAAAAAATTTAAACAAAACATGGGAAAAGACGCGACCAAAGTTGCCGTTTTTGCTTTTGATAAAACGATGAATAATATTGAAAGCGAGATCTGTGTGGCGGCCGCGACTTCAAATGACGCCTTTGCGGCGTTAAAAGGCACACTGAATAAACCAGCAAATTTTTATAGCGATGTCAGCTGCAATGACGTGCCGTTAGCGCGGTTCGCCAAAAAACATGGTAACAAAGACTTTAAACTCTGATATGTAAGCAATGTTGTTAGCGTCAACTATTGACGTAAATTGTTGAAGTCGTTTTTGAAGGACATTGTTGAAGTAAGTGTATACGGGATCAGTGTTTTGCACTGATCCCGTTGTTATTTCGCAAGTTCCCGGCCATTAGCCCGAATTGCGCATACCTGCGGCAATACCGGCAATCGTTACCATCAACGCCCGTTTGATATTGTCATTTACCGTTTCCGGTGCATGCCGCACCCGATTCAGCAGTTCCACCTGCAAGATATGTAGCGGATCGACATAGGTATTGCGCAGCATAATCGATTCTCTGATCCAGCTTTCTTTGGCCATAAAATCTTCAGCATCAATCAGTTTTAATAACAACTGACTGTCTGCCGCCAGCTGTGCCCGCAACGTCACCCCTAAATGTTGCAGCTCTGCCGGTACCAGCTTTTCATCATAATATTCAGCGATCTGGGCATCAGCCTTTAAATACACCATCTCTAACATCGACAAACGCGTGGCGAAAAATGGCCACTGCGCCCGCATCTGATGAATGGTCTCTGTTTTACCCTGCGCCACCACATTGGCAAGTGCGGCACCTGCACCTAGCCAGGCTGGTAACATCAAGCGATTTTGTGACCAGGCGAAAATCCATGGAATGGCTCTGAGACTTTCAACACCACCACTTGGATTGCGCTTGGCTGGCCGACTACCGAGTGGTAACTGCCCCAGTTCTTGCTCCGGTGTCGCAGCACGGAAATAGCGAACAAAATCAGGGTGATGTCGTACAATGGCCCGATAGGCTTCGCAAGAATCAGTCG
>JAHJNE010000112.1 GCA_018820995.1 Gammaproteobacteria bacterium
GAACTTTCCACCTGCTGTTGCAACTGCGCCAGCCGCTCGGCAATTTGTTGGCGATCTTGCGCCAGCAATTCCCGTTCGGTCAGCAAGTCATAGCTCAAATTCAAAGCGGCCAAAACGGCTGCTTGCTCTGCCGTTAAAGTGCGACTTTTACTTTTGAGCTCGGCAATTTTTTCATTCAACAACAAAGCCGCTTCCTGTAAACCTTGCTGTTGATGCAGCGGCGTCTTTAGTTTGTAACTGCGCCCGGCAATGTCCAGGCTGACTTCGGTCGATTCATGGTGCAACATTGGGTTACCCCTGCGCAGGGAACAATGCTAACAACGCCTCCAGCTTCTGTGCGGTGACCGTCTGTAACTCTTCCTGTTCCATGGCCTGTAACTGGATAGTTTCCAGTTCGTCCTGCTTTTGCTGTAGCTGCTGTTGGCTATGTTGCAGTGCCTGATTTAATTGCTGATTTTCACTGACAAGGCGTTGAATGGCGGCTTCTAACTGGCTGAATTGATTATTAAACATACAAGAATGCGTCCTAAAATGGCGTAAAAGCAGAAGCCGCGCAGGATAACAGCTGACAGCAAAAAACACAGCGAAAATTCGGGTTTTATTCACTGAAATGGCAATCTGAATTCTATAAAAGTGATGTATCTGGTGGGTGACGGCACTAATGTGATGCTGTTGGCCATTGCAACGCAACGGCGGTAAATAGACAGGTCCGGAGTATCGATGCTTCAGCTTTGCAGATGCGGACCCAATGAACAATAAACTATCTTCATTGAGTCCATCAGCTTTCACTTATCGATCACGTCTGACTGGTACTCTCCGCTATAACGATTGCCGGACGCCGGAAACGGCTCAGCAGCAAGTACATTACCGGCGTACTGTAAAGCGTCAGCAGCTGGCTAACCAACAGACCACCAACAATGGTGATACCCAGCGGCTGGCGTAATTCGGAACCTTCACCCATCCCCATCAGCAGTGGCACCGCCCCCAAAACTGCGGCACAGTTGGTCATCAAAATGGGTCGCAAGCGTTGCCCGGCAGCCTGGAATACAGCGTCTCTGGGTGATAATCCCTGCGTGCGCTCCGCAGCCAAAGCAAAATCAATCAACAAAATGGCATTTTTCATCACGATGCCAATTAGCAAAAATAACCCCAATAACGCAATCAGGTTTAAATCGGAATTGGTGACATACAACGCCAGCAAAGCGCCAATCGCGGCACAAGGCAAGGTTGAAATAATCGTCAGCGGCTGCACCATACTTTCATATAACACACCAAGCACCAGATACACCGCCAGCACGACGCCAACAAATAACCAGAAGTTATCCTGGCTCTGGAAAATAGCGTTACGTTGATCTTCGCCGTTAATGCTATGCACAGTGCTTGGCAACATCAATTTCGCCAGCAGTTGATCAATGGCCGCCGCCGCTTGTTGCGCAGTGACCTCAGGCGCTAAAGCGTAACCAATGCCCATCGACGCAAATTGGCCATCGTGCCGGACCCGGTCGCTGACCAGGCCATAGCCATAACTGGCAATTGCACTCAACGGCACCCGACTACCGTCTTTACTAATCAACATCAATTGTTTCAGGACTTCTGGCTGAGCGGTATAACCCGGCGCTAACTCCATCACCACCCGATACTGATTCATTTCATCGTATAAAGTGGCTACCTGGCGCTGCGAAAATGAATTGTTGAGCATGGTCGCGACCGTCCGCATATCCACCCCTAAACGCTGTGCTGCTTCGCGGTCAATCTGCAAAACCACTTGTTGCGCATCTTCGCCACCAGGTGAATCCACATCAACCAACTCCGGCAGCTCTTTCATCCCTTCGGCGACTTTTTTGCCCCATTCCCGCAGCGGCTTTAAATCACTCGACAGCAGCATCAATTCATAATCACTGCTGCCAAAAGGCGACGACAACCGGATATCTTGATCAACACTTAAAAAGACAATAGCACCCGGCACTTTCGGGGCGTTAAAGCGAATGCGATCAACCACTTGTTGCGCCGAAATCTTCCGCTCCGCCAAAGGTTTTAATCGAATTTGGATCCGTGAATTACTTAACCCCATGGCGCCACCACTGGCGCCGGTAATATCGGCAATCGCCGGATCTTTCAGTAAATATTGCCGGAAGGCTTCAATTTTTGGCTGCATCACCTGATACGAAAACCCATCATCACCGCGGACAAAACCATTGAGCTGACCGGTATCCTGGTCCGGCAACATGCCTCCGGGTAACTTCTGATATAACCAACCGGTGCCGGCAAAAATAAGCACCATCACCAGCACAACCCAACGCTTATGTAACAACACCGAGGCCAAACTGCGCTGATATCCGGCGCTAAAACGACTAAATAATCCTGGTTTTTCTGGCTTGTTGGCCATCGGTTTTAATAATAAAGCCGATAAACTTGGCGTTAAC
>JAHJNE010000010.1 GCA_018820995.1 Gammaproteobacteria bacterium
GAGTTTGTCAGCAACAGCTCGGCCAAAGTCGCGGCAACGATTACACCACAACATTTACTACTGAACCGAAACGACATGCTGGTGGGTGGCATTCGGGTGCATAACTATTGCCTGCCGGTGCTCAAACGCAGCACTCATCAGCAAGCACTCCGTGCAGCGGTACAAAGCGGCAATCCGAAGTTTTTCTTAGGCACCGATTCAGCCCCGCATGCCAAACACCGCAAAGAAACCGCCTGCGGTTGCGCCGGTTGTTACAGTGCCTGGAGCGCCATTGAATTATATGCGCAAGTATTTGAAGAGCTTGGCGTATTAGACAAACTGGAAGCCTTCGCCAGCCACTATGGCGCCGATTTTTATGGTTTACCACGAAACAGCGGCACCATCACCTTAGAAAAAGACAGCTGGCAAGTTCCGGATGAAATCACCCTGCCAGACGGCCTGCCGATCGTGCCGTTTTTCGCCGGTGAAACGCTGGCCTGGAAACTGAAGGCTTAACACCAACAAAGCTTTGCCTGCCTTGCTGTTCATCAGGCAGGCGAAGCAGTGGCAACATTCATTTCCGCTACTATACTGCAAAAATCGACCACTTCTAAAACGACCCAACGTGAAAGAATTCAGCTACGGATTACTGGCATTTTGGTGCAGCACCGTGGCTGCCATGCCAGAACCAGACTTTAATCAACTACGACAAACTGTCTTTTCCGCCGCCAAGCAGGATTTCCAACTGGGTATCCAGCGCATTGATGACATTCTGCAACAACAAGAACAACAGCTGACGCTGGAGCAACAGATCCGCCTGCTTTACAGCAAAGCTGATTATTTGCATCGTAGCAATCACACCAATCAAGCGATTGAAATTCTGGCGCTGACCAAAGCGCTGAGTCTGGAATCAGCAGATCCAAGCATTTTATATAGCTACCATAATTTGACTGCCGGTATTTTTTCCGATTTGGGATTGTTTCAGCCGGCGGTACAACATTACCGGCAAGCCTTGGAAAAAGCGCAGTTTTTAAGCAATGGGTATTACATCAAACAAACTGAAAACAATATGGCTTTGATCCTGACCAAACAACATCAGTACGATGAAGCCAAACGTTATTTTAAGCAATTTCAACAATATGGCATTCAAACCGATGATGCGTCAGTGCAGGCCGTTGCCCTGAATAATTTAGGTGAAGTGGCGATGGATGAAGGCGACACTGCGTTAGCCGCCACCTATCATCGGCAAGCATTGGCGCTGCGAACAAAACACCAATTGACGCACCATTTTTCCTACTCAATGCTGAATTTAGCCAAAGTCGCTAAAGCTGAACAAAACTGGCCTGAAGTGATCACACTGGCACAACAATGCCTGACCTTACGCCGCGATAGAAATGATCTGGAATTGATTGAACCTGGCTTGTTACTGGCTGAAGCATTCAGCAAAACCAATCAACATGATGCAGCCCAGCAGCAGCTAGAACAAACACTGGCCATTGCCAAACGCCTGCAAAATGCCGAATGGCTGCTGCAAGCCTGGCTATTGCAAGCAGAGCTTTACCGCAGCAAAAACCCGGACATGGCATTGCAGGCGATGCACCAGGCCTTGCTGGCACAACAACAACTTTCGGGTCAGCGTTTTGACATCAGTCTGGCGCAGAGCACCGCCGATCTTGGGTTAAAAAGCCGCGAAATACAGCTACAGGAATCAAAACGCCAGCATGAACTAAGTGAATTAGCCGCCAGCGCACAGCAACAAAAGTTATGGCTGGCAATCGGGGCTACCAGTTTGGTGCTGTTGCTAGTACTGGCGTTCAGCCTGAACATCCGCCGTAAAAACCAGGCTTTGGCGCAAAGCCTCGATCACCTGCAACGTACCCGACGGCAATTAGTCGAAGCAGAAAAAATGGCGTCTTTAACCAGTCTGGTCACCGGCATTGCCCATCAACTCAATACTCCGCTCGGCACAGTCCTGACCGCCGTTTCCTGTGGCAACGAGCAGTTGACCTCACTGCAACGCAAACTGCAGGAAAAAACCCTCACAGCCGCTGACCTGCGACAAGGCCTGCAGGATAATAGCGAACTGCTGCAATTGGCTGAACAAAGCACCCACCGGGCGGCCGAATTAGTACAACGCTTTAAGCTAATCTCCGCGCAATTTGATCAAAGCGCGCCAGAACCAGTCGCGTTGCATCAATATTTGCCCACCCTGATGCATAGTTTGCTATTAAGTTTAAATGCAGACAAATCCACCGCCTTGCAACTGAATGGCCCCGAACTTAACATCATCAGTTATCCGGCATTGCTGACCAAAGTATTCAGCGCCCTGACCGAAAACGCGCTGGTACACGGCCTTGGCGACCAGTCTCACCCAAAGATTTCTATTGATTGGCAACAACAAGAACGAAAACTACAACTGAAGTTCGCCGACAACGGCAGTGGCATTGCCAAAGATCTCGCCAGCAAAGTATTTGACCCCTTCTTCAGCACCAAGCTAGGCCAAGGCAGCCTCGGATTAGGCCTGAACATTGTGTTTAATACCCTGCAAACCCTCAAAGGCCACATTGAATTGGCCGACCCCACCCAACAACAACCCGGCAGTTGTTTTGTACTCACGCTTCCACTGGATATCCGCGAGGCAACTAGCGAGCCTCAGTCGCAGAACTGATCCTGCACACAGAGTCTGATTCGCCCCTTAGGATTGTTAGTTACGTTGGGGACGTTAGGGACGTTAGGGACGTTAGGTACGTTAGGTACGTTAGGTACGTTAGGTACGTTAGGTACGTTAGGTACGAGCATACCCCTAGGCATGAAACGTGCGCCAGTAGCCAGCCAATTGTTCAAATTTTGACTGATCAAGAGCGAAAGTAACCAAAGCCATAGTTTGCGGCTGGACAACCACTCCAAGGCACAATACA
>JAHJNE010000113.1 GCA_018820995.1 Gammaproteobacteria bacterium
CCCAATTTCCGTTTTCCGCTTTTTATGGCATTGCGTGAATTTGGTGATGTGATTGCGCTAGACCAGCGGGGCACCGGCGCTTCCGACGACACCCCTGAGTGTATTTCTAAACAAAAGGTGCCAACAACCAAGGTGTTAAGCGATAATGAGGTTGCAACCATCTATAAAAAAGCGGCCAAAGAGTGTGTATATTTTTGGACGAGCCAGGGGGTTGATGTTTGGGGCTACACCACACAGGAAAGTGTGCAGGATTTGAATGATTTACGGCAGCACTTTAAAGCGGAAAAAGTCACGTTGTGGGGCATTTCTTATGGCAGCCATCTGGCACTTGCCAGCTTAAATTCGATATCAAAACATATTGATAAAGTGGTGATTGCCAGCGCCGAAGGTTTGGATCAAACAGTGAAATATCCTGGCCAAACCGATGCGTATTTTGACAGGTTACAACTTGCGATTAATCAACAACCTGCGGCGGCAAAAGCCTATCCAGATCTTAAACAACTAATGCGCCGTGTGCATGCACAACTGGAGAAAAAGCCACTGGCATTGAGCGTGCCGCAAAAAGATGGCAGCCAACTGGAGTTATTGTTTCAACGCAGTCATTTGCAAGGTTTTGCCGCCGCCATGATTGCCGATCCTGGCCGGGCAGTGCCGATGTTGCTGAACTTATATCAGACCCTGGATCAGGGAAACAGCGCTGTTTTATCAGAGCTTCTGAAATTAGGTTACATCGACGACAAACCGATTTCATTTAAGGTGATGTCGTTGGCGATGGATATTGCGTCAGGCATCACCCCAGAGCGGCTGAAGGTCGTGAATCAACAAGCAAAAACCGCGTTATTAGGCAAGGCGCTTAATTTCCCGATGCCACAACTAAACAAGGTGATTGTAGGTTTAGATTTGGGTGACTCATTCCGAACCGGGCCGCACAGCGACGTTCCGACATTACTGTTAAGTGGCACTCTGGATGGTCGAACTTATCCGCAAAGCCAGCGGGAAGCAACTCAAGGTCTGAGCAAGCTAACCCAAGTGATGGTGGTTAACGGCGGGCACAATCTGTTTATGTCCTCACCCAAAGTGACAGAGGTGATTAAAGACTTCTTGCGAGGCGACCCGATCAGCACCACTGAAATTCAGGTTGAACTGCCGCCATTTGTTAATTAGCGAAGTGGGTTTGGTTGCCGAATTGCGCACCTTCACGGGAATTACCAACACGACGGGCGAGGGTGCCATTCCCTCAGCCCTTTGTTATGAGATGTCGTTATTGGTGAACAAGGTGCTGAGTTTTCATTTTTTCATCAAATTGTGCTGCCAGTGACTGAATAGTGATTTCTTTAAAGCGACGCAGCATCAAAGTTTCTGCCTCGTTGAATACTTCATTCAGCGAGGAATTGACCGCCATTTCGATCGGGCAATTGTGATGCTCGTCCGTTAAACCTATCGTAAATAGTGAGCTCTCCCCGACAATTGTGTAGATGTCGAATAACGTAATGTCCGCCAAATCCATTGCTAAACACCAGCCGCCACTATGACCTTTGCTTGATGTTACATAACCGGCTTCTTTGAGCAGTGCCATGGTGCGCCGAACCACCACTGGATTAGTGTTGAGCATTTTGCCTAATTCGTCAGAAGTAGCCGATCTAGCCAAAAATTTCAGATGGATCAGTGCGTGCAGGATACGGGATAAGCGACTGTCTTTTCTCATGGTTTGTACTCGTTGTCATGCATCTCAGTATCTTATCATGAAACTTTTGAAGTTACATGTATTGCTAATTGCACCAAACTTATGTAACTATTATTGTTACTTGATTTGATTGAGGACATACGATGGAAACTGAAGTTGTAATTATCGGTGGTAGCTTTGCTGGCTTGTCTGCCGCAATGCAATTAGTGCGTGCGCACAGAAAGGTGGTGGTGATCGATGCCAGTCAACCAAGAAACCGTTTTGCGGCTCACTCGCATGGCATATTCTGTTTAGATGGTAAATCACCGGAAGAAATAAAAAACACGGCATTGTTGCAGTTGCAGTGCTACGCCTCGTTCACCTACATTGCAGCACAAGTCCTTGGCGCGGAGCCTGCTGTCGGGAATGGCTTTTGTGTACATACCTCGAACATCAGTCTTTATGCTAAAAAACTGATCCTCGCATCGGGCGTACAGGATGAACTCCCCAACATCCCGGGGCTGACTGAGTATTGGGGAAAGTCCGTCATTCATTGCCCCTATTGTCATGGTTATGAATTGTCAAACCGGGAACTGGGAGTGTTGGCAAGCCATCCATTATCAGCACATCAAGCGGCAATGATCCCAGATTGGGGGGCCACCACCCTGTTTACTCAAGGGCAATTTATACCCGATGCCGGGCAACTCGATTTGTTGCGCAAGCGTGGCGTAAAAATCGAACATACCCCAGTGACACGTATTCGTGGTAATGGCGAAGCGCTGACTGCGGTTTTGCTTGCCGATGGCACTGAACGCGCTCTTCAGGGTCTTTATGTCGCACCAAAAATCAGCGTCAACAACCCGGTTGTTAGTGCACTTAAATGTGAGTTAGTCGCCTCGCCGCTGGGCGAAATCGTCAAAGATAATGAGCTCAAGCAAACCTCTGTTGCCAATGTATACGCCGCCGGAGATATCTCCAATCCGATGCAAAATGGCACCTTAGCCATTGCGTCTGGTGTGATGGCAGGCATCAGTGTGCATCAATCTTTAATGTTTGATTGAGTACAAAGAATAGTGGAAGCACAAATACCTACCGCTGAAAAATGCGCAGAAACGATCATCTGACTACAACGCCTGTCTTGTTTCACACAGAAAAAGATGATTAGGACACTTTGATCAGCAAATTTCATCGGCGCCAGGAGTACTAATATGGCCTCATTTTTTAATTCAAAAGCGATTGTCGGTTATGCCGAAAACGCAATTCGCCGTGTTCCCGGTTTGCAGGATATTCATCGGATGGCTTCGCTGCTGTTGGCTGAGCGTACCCCTTCCAATGGTCGGGTGCTGGTGGTTGGTGCCGGTGGTGGCATGGAACTCACATGCTTCGCGCAGTCATTTCCACATTGGAGCTTTGACGGAATAGACCCTTCGGCAGAGATGCTGAGCCTAGCAAGGACGACTCTCGGACCACTTGCAAAGCGGGTGCAACTACACCAAGGTTATATTGAAGCTGCGCCCAAGGGGCCATTTGATGCGGCGTGTTGTTTGTTGACGCTGCATTTTACCAACGAAGCAGAACGTTATCGCACACTCAGGGAAATTCATGCCCGATTAAAGCCAGGCGGCGCTTTTGTTGCAGCGCACTACAGCATTTCAGAAGACAGCGCACAACGGGAACTATGGTTGTCCCGATGCGCTGCATTTGCCATTGCTTCCGGAGTGGATCCAATGCCAGCGAAAGCAACCGCTGCGCTACTTGCAAAACAATTGCCTATTTTAGCGCCAGAGCAGGATGAAGCCCTGATGCAAAAGGCCGGTTTTTCGGATATCGATACGTTTTACATTGGTCTGGGATTTCGAGGGTGGGTAGGTTATGCCTAGCCAAAACAGACTCAAAAGTGGGGCGCCAGCTTTGTCATCGTTGCATTGTTATTGATGCGACGCCACGTTTTCCAAGGTAGACTGCGTGGTTGTCAATATTATAAAAAACCGCCGTGTTTAAAAAGGGATTTGATGCCGCGTCAGTTTAGTGATTTTAACAGACGGATGATGAAGTGGTCGGTGCCGGTATGCTTGGTCGGCTGTTGTCTCATCATCTTTTTAACAACAATAAGTCGCGACACTTCACTCAGGGGATCCGACGACAGCAAACCGAACTCTCAA
>JAHJNE010000114.1 GCA_018820995.1 Gammaproteobacteria bacterium
GTCCATGCCGGTCAGCAAGCGCCGATGGTGTACCGCTCATTAAACAGCATTGAACAACGGCTAATTCCTGGTTTATTTTTCCGCGCCAACCGTCATCAATTGGTGAGTCTGACGGCGATCTGCTCTGTAGAACCCTCAGTCAGTGGCGGTTTTGTGCTGCACCTGAGTTGTGGCACCGAAGTAGCCGTCTCACGCCGGCAAAGTACCGTGCTGCGACAGCAGTTAGCCTTGTAACTGCTGAGCGCGGCGTGAAAACACGACTGAAGCTTGCCTAACGGCTGCTGATGAAATGAAAAAGTACTGTACTGAACTTTGCTTAAGGCAATCGTTTGCCCTGGAAAGAACCAAAACCCCGAATTTCCAGTGTCAGCTCTGCCTTGCCTTGACGGATCGGGCCTAACATCAGATAGCTAATTTCGTCTTCCAGATATAACTTACCATCGGCAGTAGGGATCAGTTGTTGCCGCGCGCCATCTTTGGTTTGGCAGAATAAAGCGCCATTTTCCAACGTGATCCGCCGCTCGGTGCCATCATCAAAACTGAAATTGCCAGCAATTGCTTCCAGGGTTGATTGCGGCAACGTCACTGATGTGGGTTCAATCGGCTGATTGATAGCGATAGCCGCCAGTTTTACCGCCAGGGTGTAGCTGTCAAAATACGAGCTGTTCGCCAAGACCGCGACATAGACCTGTTGCGACGGGATGCGGATAATATACGAAGAAAAACCCTCAATGCCGCCACTGTGCTCCTGCGTATCTAAATTCGATAAATCTGCCATCATCCAGCCATAGCCATAAGGTTGGGGCGTGCCGTCGGTGGTTGGATATTTGACAAACGATTGTTGCAACAATGCCTGAGGCAACAAAGTGTTGGTATAAAGCGCCTGATCCCAAAGGTTTAAGTCGTCGACTGTACTACGCAACCCGCCAGCACCTTGTGGTCTGGTCATACTGATTACATCGGCATTCCGAAAACCGGTCGCCGTTTGCTCATAGCCATTAGCGCGGTTGGGGACAATGTCAGTGGCTTGATCGTAACCGCTATTGATCATACCTAGTGGCTTAAAAATATGGTGCTGCAGATAATCACCATAGGTTTGTTTGCTGGCAGCTTCGATAATCGCAGTTAACAATACATAATTCGAATTGGAATAACGAAAGCGGCTACCTGGGGCAAACTGTAACGGTTGCGCGGAAAATAACGCCAGCAGTTCCGGCAATGTCGCCGCCTTGGCTTTGTTCTCACGAAACTCGGGCATCCGGCTTAAGTTAGGAATACCGCTGCTGTGGGTCAATAATTGTTGGATAGTCACGTCCCGCCCTGGCGCCGGATACTCTTTTAAGATCTCCCCCACTTTATGGTCCAGCTTAATTTTACCCGCCTGCACCAGCTGCAACACTGCCATGGCGGTAAACTGTTTGGTTTGGGAGGCCAACCGCAGATTGCTGTCGGGTCGCATTGGCGTGGCCGTTTCCAAATTCGCCAGGCCATAACCGCCACGTAACATCAGGTGTGTACCTTTGCGGACAATGACGGCAAAGCCCGGTTGATCGGCTTTGGCTTTTTGTGCGACCAGTTGCTGCATCTTTTGTTGTAATTCAATGTCGCTATATGCCGCAACTTGGTTGCAAAGCCCCAGAAAAATGCTGGCAGCCAGCATGGTCAATAAGGTTGCAGATAAAGTTTTTGGGTAAATTTTCATTGTTAAATCCTCGCTTGCGTGCTGGGTCATTGCTCGATTCGGTTGCTGTGGAACATGTTGCGACAACCCATTCAGCGCGGCGCGGATTTTAGGATAAAAGGTGTTTTAGCGATGTAAGTGGTAGCGCCCAAAATGCACGTTTTAAGAAGATATCTATACCCAAAATCATTGGAGCTACAGAATGGCCGCGGTGGAACCGCGGCAACTGAAGGAGCCCCTAAGAACATAGCTGTCTGTGTGACTAGGTCGGACTGGCGCCCCAGCGAGTGAGGGCGCCCCCCTGCAGCTTCAAGGATGAAGGTATATTAGCTTTGCAGAATTTTCAGCGGTAATGCCAGCATATCGTCACCAGAAGTTGCAAAATGCCAGATGATCGCCACTAAACAACCCACGGTTAACAAGTACCACGCGGTTGAAAAAAGCTGACCATAGCGGTCCAATGGCAGTAAGTGACTTTGATGCCGCCCTTTCCATTCAAAGACAATTTCCAGACTGCCAATCAGCAATAAAAAGCCCAACAGTGCCAGCCCAAAACTATAACTGACATAAACCCCGATTAAAGCGCCAACAATACAGGCGACTAAACCGGCGATACTATTCATTGAAAAGCTGATGCTTTTAAGAATATGGCCGCCATCCAGCGGTAAAATCGGCAATAAGTTAAACAGATTCAGTAAAGCGTTAAAGGTGGCAAGACCGGCGAAGAAAATATTGCCGGTGATCCAATAAGCCAATACACAAACCAACGACAGCAACAGACCAAAAGTGGGCCCCATAATGGAGATCACCACGTCTTGCCAGCGAGTATTAATTTTTTCGTCCGACAACGCCAACCCACCCAAAAACGGGATCAGATAAATCCCTTTGGTTTTCATGCCAAAGTACTTCATCGCTCGGATATGACCATATTCGTGAAACACCAAACAGGCAAGCAGCGCCAACGCAAATTGCACCGAAAACAACCAGGAGTAAGCCGCCATACTGGCGCCTGCCAGCAACACTTTGATCACTTTGGCGCTTTTTAGCAGTTTAAACCCCAAAGACGCCAGGCCAACCAGACTCATTTTGCTGGTATTCACCGGGGTAATTTCAGGTTGTTGTTGTTCGATATCCTTGCTGTTGCGCTCGCCACTGTTCAGCAACTCATCATTGACCAACAAACGGTAACGTAACAAGAATGGCTGCCAGTTCAATTCGGTTTCGAGTCGCACCTGAAGCTGTGCTGGCGCCGCAGCCTGTGGATGAGGGGCTGCTGAAGCAGATTCAGTGTTGGGTGCAGCGAATTCACCATTTGGCAGACCGCCATTTTGCTCAATCGCCGTATTTTCAACGGCGATAGTGGCAGGTGCGGCCTGCAATTCAAACTGATGTAGTCGTATGGCCCCCAAATCAGCGCTTGCCGCTTGTTGCGACACCAACTGACCATCCCAAAACAATTGCTGCCAACCGGCCATCGACCCTTCGAGCCGTAATTGTTTACCCAGACAATCGATTTTAAGTAATTCCACTGACACTCCACTTGCTGCTGCACAGCGATGACAAGGGCTCTATTATGCCTGCATGGATACAAAACAGGTAGCAGACTGGCAAACGTTGACGATCCGTCAGGGTTAAATAGCTTGCTGCAACAATCCATTGTGCGCTAATGCTAACAATCGGCTTCCCGATCCAGCTTTGTTTTTGACCTGTGATATTCACGGCAACGGCCACTGTTTTGTGCTTTGCTGTGAAAACTGTCAACCAAAGTAGACATCGGATGACACTATTTTTGGGACTACAGTTTCTAATTAGAACTTTCTAATATATACTTATATTAAATTTATCTAATGCACCTTATGTGCGTTACAACCCACTGCAGTGGCAACGATGGTTGTAAAGTCACCACAGTACAGTTGCAATCAACTTCTGGAGCGAAATATGCGGTTTATGCAGCAAATGCCATCGATCTTGCCAGGCAAAAAACAATTGATGATGAAATTGATAGCGGGTCTGAGTGTGCTCTTCACACTGCAAGCGCAAAGTAGCGACTGGCTTACTGTACAGCCGACCAACACCCCACAATGGTTGGAACTGAGCAGTCAAGCCGAAGCCGTATCGCAGGCCACCGTGTCGGCGCAGACGTCAGGCCGGATTGTGGAATTGCCTTTTGATGTGAATGACATTGTGCCGCAAGGTGCCGTTATTGTCCGTTTTACCGACATTGAACAACAAGCAAGGCTCAAACAGGCGCAAGCGAGCGTGCGTGAAGCACAAAGCCGGTTTGACGAGCAGCAAAAAGAGCTACTCCGGGTACGTGACATTCACAGTAAAGGCTTGGTCGCCAAAGCCGCACTCGATATGGCAGAAGCCAATTTTAGTGCCGCCAAAGCACGTAGAGATCAAGCCAACGCTGCTCAGGCAGAAGCTAGTGAACAGCTGGAACAAACAGTGGTGCGAGCACCTTACACCGGTATTTTGCAACAACGTTTTGTTGAATTGGGAGAACTGGCGGTTCCTGGTAAACCTTTATTACGTGGCCTCAGCCTGGAACATATGCGCCTGATTAGCCAATTGCCACAAAGCCAATTGCAGGCGGCGCAACAAAGCCAGAACGCGGAACTGGTTCTCGCCAATGGCGACTTGCTCCCGCTTGGCAGCCCAAATCTGACGATTGCCCCGCAAGCCAATAGTCAAAGTCATAGCTTTCAAATGCGACTGGAATTGCCTAAAGCCGATTACACCACCTACGCCATTTACCCTGGCAGCTGGCAACGACTGCGGTTACAAATTGGCAGTGCGGAGCAGCTGTTGATCCCAACATCGGCCGTGATCTGGCGCGGTGAAGTCAGCATGGTCTATCTCAAACAAGGCGAGGCCGTGTTATTGCAGCCAGTCAGAATCAAAGACGCCGCCAGCAACCAGTATCAGATCCTCAGTGGGTTAACTGCAGGCGCTGAAATAGCCACCGACGCCAGCGCACAGCTGGCTGTTGGCCTCTCTGTTCAGTTCGCAAAACCACAACAGCCTTAAAGGAGCCGGTTTATGCAGGAACAAAATTCAGCAAAGCTCGGCATCTCCGGCAAGCTGGCCGCACTTTTTAAGCAAAACCAAATCACGCCTTTATTAGCGTTGGTTGGTTTTCTACTCGGTTTATTTGCTGTTCTGGTGACACCCCGCGAAGAAGAGCCGCAAATTGAAGTCACTTTTGCCAATGTGTTTATTCCCTACACCGGTGCATCGGCGGCGATGGTGGAACAGCAAGTCGCGATTAAAGCAGAAAAAATAATCGCTGAAATCGCTGGTGTTGAACATGTGTATTCGGTGTCGGAACCTGGCCGAGCCGTGTTAACCGTGCAGTTCACGGTCGGTGAACCACGCACCGAGGCGTTAGTGCGGCTGTATAATGCTTTTTATGCCAAAGCGGATTGGCAACCGGCCGACAGCAACATTGGCCCGGTGTTGATCAAACCTAAAAGCATCGACGATGTGCCGGTATTTGCGCTGACTTTATGGAGCAAAAATCCGGCAGTCACCAGCGCCGATCTGTATAGCGCCGCCAAAGGGCTGGAAGAACAGCTGCAGCGGGTTCCGGGAAGTCGCGATATCTACAGCATCGGCGGCCCGGCGCAACAAGTGCTGGTGCGACTCAATCCGGCACAATTGCAGGCGTATCAACTGAGCTTGCCGCAATTGCAACAAGCACTGAGTCTAAGTAACTCGTTGAGCCAAAGTCAGGCGATGCTGGCAACCAACCAACAAATTCAGCTGCAGGCCGGTTCGTTTTTAACCACGCCCGAACAAATTGGCCAATTGGTCGTTGCAGTCCGCCAGCAGGATGGTCAAAGCTTGCCTGTGTATTTGGCCGATGTCGCCGAGATAAGTTTAGGCAGCAGCGAACCACAAACCTATGTGCAACACCTGCAATTGCAGGATGGCAAGTTATGGCAAAGCCCGGCATTGACGATTGCGGTGGCCAAACAGCCTGGCAAAAATGCCGTTGATGTGACGCAGGCACTTGAACAACAACTGGCTCATTTACAACAACATTATCTTGGGCAAGATATTGAAGTCAGTATCAGCCGCAATTATGGCGACACCGCCAAAGACAAAGCCGACACGCTGATCCATAAATTACTGTTCGCGACTTTATCGGTGGTGTTACTGGTCGGTTTTGCGCTGGGCTGGCGCGAAGCTTTTGTCGTTGGCATGGCGGTCATTATTACGCTGGCGCTGACGTTATTTGCGTCATGGGCTTATGGTTTCACCTTAAACCGGGTGTCGTTATTTGCGCTGATTTTCTCGATTGGTATTTTGGTGGATGACGCCATTGTGGTCGTTGAAAACCTGCACCGGCATTGGCTGGAAGGTAAAACAAAACTGAGTGAAGTCATTCCGCTCGCGGTAGAAGAAGTGGGCGCACCGACGATTTTGGCCACCTTTACCGTCATCGCTGCTTTGCTGCCGATGGCTTTTGTCAGCGGTCTGATGGGGCCTTATATGAGCCCGATCCCGATTAACGCCAGTATGGGCATGCTGATTTCATTGCTGGTGGCCTTTATTTTCACCCCTTGGTTATTTTTAAAAGTCTTCGCCGGCAAACAAGCGCCCGCCGCTGCCGGTCACGACGATAGCAAACTAGAGGTATTGTTCCGTAAGCTCATGAGTCCATTCCTAGGGGCGCGCCAAGGGCGTGGCAACCGGGTGTGGCTGTTATTCGGTTTGCTGGGTGCCATTGGTTTGTCAGTGCTGCTGGTGACCAGCCAGCAAGTGGTATTAAAAATGCTGCCGTTTGATAACAAATCTGAGTTTCAAGTGGTGGTCGATTTAGCCGAAGGCAGCACGCTGGAACAAACTCAGGCGGTGCTGAATGCCGTTAGTCTGGAGCTTTTGAAGTTACCGGAAGTGACGCATTTGCAAACTTATGCCGGCACCGCGGCGCCGATAAACTTTAACGGTTTGGTCCGGCAATATTACCTGCGGCAATACCCGTGGCAGGGTGATGTGCAGGTGAACTTAGCCAACAGGCACAATCGCGATGAACAAAGTCACATCATTGCACTGCGGGTGCGACCAGCCTTAGCCGCGCTTGAAAAAAGTACTGGCGCCAGCATCAAACTGGTCGAAGTACCGCCAGGACCGCCGGTGATGGCACCGTTGGTAGCTGAAATTTATGGCCCGGATTATCAAACGCAGCTGAACACCGCCACCACTTTGATGCAGACCTTTGCCCAAGCCGATCATGTCGTCGATATTGATAGCACCGTCGAAGCGCCGCAGCCACTGTGGCAACTGGTGGTTGATCAGCAAAAAGCCGCGCAACTCGGGGTTTCAGTCGCCACAGTTAGCCAGGTGATGCAAATGGCCGTACAAGGCAGCAACGCAGGGTATTTACGGGATGACCACAGCCGCAGCCTGACGCCGGTGGTACTCAAGCTGCAACAAGACGCGATAGCCAATTGGCAACAACTGGCCTTGCTGCCGGTGCCGACGCAGCAAGGGGGCACCGTCGCCTTGGCAGAAGTGACAAAGCGCATTGAGACTGTGCGGGAAAATACCATTTATCGTAAAGACTTAAGGCCGGTGGTGTTTGTGACGGCCGATTTAGCTGGTGGGATCGACAGTCCGCTTTACGGCATGCTGGATATCAAAGCCAAATTAGCCGACGCTGCAAATCCAATCGCACAACGGCTGTTTAGTGCACCAGAGCATACCGACGCGCTCAGTATTAAGTGGGACGGTGAATGGCAAATCACCTTTGAAACGTTCCGCGACATGGGCATTGCCTATGGTGTGGGGCTGATCATGATTTATCTGTTGGTGGTGGCGCAGATTAAATCTTACGGCGTGCCACTGATGATTATGGCGCCAATCCCGCTGACCTTGATTGGCATTATGCCAGGCCATTGGCTGCTGAATA
>JAHJNE010000115.1 GCA_018820995.1 Gammaproteobacteria bacterium
AGCAATGGGCGCAGAGCCGGCTTGGTTGTCGTTGGCAATTACCCTGCCAAAAGTTGATGATTCTTGGCTGCAGGCATTTGCCGAAGGATTAAGCGAAACTGCAGATTATTATAACTGCCAGTTGATTGGTGGCGACACCACCCGTGGGCCACTGACTTTAACTGTGATTGCCAAAGGCTTGGTACCACGTGGTAAAGCATTAACACGCTCTGGTGCTAAAGTCGGTGACTATATCTATGTCACTGGTACTTTGGGTGATGCTGCGCTTGGGTTAAAACTGGTGCAAGAACAGGTAGAAGTCAGTAAAAAACACCGGGCGCATATTCTGCAGCGTTTTCATTATCCAACCGCCCGGGTGGCACTAGGCCAAGCGCTTCGGACAATTGCCAGCAGTTGTATGGATATTTCTGATGGTCTGTGTGGAGATTTGCCGCATATTTTAAATCGTTCGAAAGTTGGTGCTATTGTTGATGTCTGTAAAATCCCGATGTCGCAGGCACTAAAAGACAGCTGCGACTGGCAAAGTGCATTGCAATGTGCGTTGTCGGGCGGGGAAGATTACGAGCTGGTATTTACAGTACCGGAAAATAAACGGGGCTCGCTAGAAGTACTGTTGTCGCCTTATGGGGTTCCGATGAGCTGCATAGGACGGATTACCGGACTGGCCGGCAAATTAGAATTGAAGCAGGGCGATCAGCCATTTGTCTATCAGCATAGTGGTTATCAGCATTTTTAATGAAAAATCATCCATTTAATCTCAGCAAATGGCAACACTGGCTGGCACTGGGTTTTGGCTCAGGGCTTGCGCCAAAAGCGCCTGGTACTTTTGGTACTTTAGCGGCGCTCCCATTGTTGTATCTTGTGTGGCCGTATGGGATTTATTGGGTGACTGCATTTATTGTGCTCGGAACCCTGCTCGGTATCTATGTCTGTGATGTGGTCAGCCGGGACATTGGTATTGCCGATCACGGCAGTATTGTCTGGGATGAAGTCATTGGGTTTGCGATCACCTTGTGGGCAGTGCCGCTGACACTGTCCAATGTCGTCGTGGCGTTTATGTTGTTTCGCCTGCTGGATATTGGCAAACCATGGCCAATCCGCTGGTTTGACCGTAATGTTCATGGTGGACTTGGCGTGATGTTAGACGATATTGTCGCAGGAATACTGGCCTGTGCCCTGCTACATAGTGTATGGTTACCCCTTCAGATATAGTCGTCGAACCCGTTGCAGGTTTCTATGGATTTTGCTCGTTTCTTCTTGTTTTGCTTAGCGTTTTTAGCTTTGAATGCGCAAGCACAGCCTCAGTCAATCTATGATTATGATATCAAACAATGGACAGCCGCCGACGGTTTGTCCAACAATTCTGTGCGGGCGTTGACCCAAGATCAACAAGGCTTTCTTTGGGTTGGTACTTTGACCGGCTTAAACCGCTTTGATGGAAATCAGTTTGATGTATTTACTTCACAAAATAGCCGCCATCTAATTAGTAACGCGATAACCCGTCTTCTTACCGACAGCTCCGGTTATATTTGGATTGGTACCCGTTCCGGATTGTCTGGGGTAAATTCCAATACCTTAAAATTTGACCGTTACCCGATACTTGGTGAAGTAACGTCGATTGTAGAAGTAGCACCCGATGAAATTTGGGTTGCTGCCGACAATTTGTTCCGAATTAAAGAGGGACAGATCAGTAGGGTAGAGGAAATTAAAGAGCAGGTGAATCAGCTTGAAGTAACACCACATCATATCTGGGTGAGTAGCAGTAAATATTTGTATAAAGTCGCAAAAAATGGACAACTCGATAAGTTGAGCCTGCCTGCTGATTTATCACAGCATCCCATATATGATTTGTTGTGGCTCAATAACCATATGCATTTAGCCAGCGAGCAAGGCTATTTCCATGTCAATGATGATAACGAGATTGTCCGTTGCAAGTTGCCGCGGCAGGAATCCAGTCCGGTTTATAAATTGTTCCGGGATCAGAGCGATGGTGATTGGGTTTCAGGGTACAGTGAATTATTTCATCGGCATCAGGGGCAGGACTGGCAAGTTATTCGAAGAGATGAGCTTGGCAGCTCCACACTATTCACCGACATCTATCAGGATCGGCAACAAAATGTTTGGCTAGGTAGTTTTGGCGATGGCATTTACCGGGCATCACGCGGAAAGATAAAACGCGTGGTTGGGAGTGGTCAGCCCGATGAGGTCGTTAGAAGTGTTGTGGCAGCACCTAATGGTGAATTGCTATTAGCGTTGCAGCAAGGGTTGGGTTTTTTAAGCAAAGACAATGTATTCCTCCAAGCAAAATTAAATTTTATCGACAATTTAAACACTGTTCAGGACCTGCAACTAGACGGTGAACACTGGTTATTGGCTACCGATAGTGGTGTCTATCGTTGGCAACCGCAGACTGGGGAGATTAGAGTTTTAGATCCAAGTTTACACGGTGTGAAAAGCCGGGTAGTTAAACCCAGAGCGGCCGGAGGTTTTTGGATCGGCACCGCCATTGGTCTGTTTCAATATGAAAATGGCATACTAACGCCGTTTGCGTTTAACAACGAATTTGAATCGACGGTGATTACCTATGTCGAAGAAAAGCCTGACAAACTATTGATTGGGACTACTCGCGGTGGATATCAATTTCAGCAACAAAAATTGTTGCGTATTGGATTAGGTAGCCCCCTTTATCATGGTTATATCAGTAGCATGTTATGGCTTAACGATGGCACCGTGCTCGCCGCAACTATCGATGATGGTCTGTTTGTCCGCCAGTTCGATGGTAAATGGCTGCAATATGACACTGCAAATGGATTGCCTTTTGAACCCGTTATTAGCCTTTATGATGATCAGACATCGGGTTATGTCTGGGCTAGCACCTTAAAAGGTATTTTTCGTTTTCACCCCGCAGATTTAGCTCGCCATGATCAAAATAAAACAGTTTTTGAACAAGTGCTTACGCCTTACGATCGGCAGTTGGGCACTGCGCCTGGACGCTGCTGTAATGGCGTAGGTCACAGCAAAGTCGCGGTGCGGGATCAACAATTATGGTACCCAACGTTAAAAGGTTTAGTTGCAGTACCATTGTCATTTAAAGCAGGTCAGAGTGCACATAGTGAGCCTATGATGTTGCAGGTGCAGTCGACACAAAATTATTTGTTAGAACCGCAACAAGATAGGTTAGTGATGGCTATTGATGAGAGGAATCTGACGTTACGTTATACCGCTATCGATTTTATCACCACCGCCGCTCTTGAATTTCGCTATCAATTGACTGGTTTTGATAGCGACTGGCATCACGTTGGGGCGCGTCGTGAAGCCATTTATACCAATTTACCTCCGGGTAGTTACCAATTTAAATTGCAAAGCCGACAAAACAGTCAAAGCTGGGAACTCGCGCAGCAAACTGAATTAACGCTGGTGATCCCAAGACGATTTGATGAAACGGCTATCTACCGTGGCCTTTGGTTATTACTGGCCTTAATTATTTTATACGGTTTATTTTGGCTTGGCAGACGAAACAACCTGTTGCGAGAGAATTCTCTTACGAAGTTAGTGAAGCAACGCACCCAAGAACTTGAAAATAGTAACCTTCGTTTAAATGAGTTAAATGAGCAATTATCACAGCTCACGCACAAAGATCCGTTAACCGGTTTGCGTAACCGACGCTTTATGTTTGAACAATTACCAAAAGACATTGAACATTATCAGCGCAACCGCGATTCGATGTTGGCGCAAAACAAGTGTATTGCATTAATTCACTTGGATATTGATGGCTTTAAGTTGATCAATGACAAATACGGTAATAGTGCTGGCGATAGTTTATTGCAGCAAATTAGTGGTTTATTAATTAAAGAAACACGAGGCTCGGACTACGTTGTGCGTTATGCCGGTGAAGAATTTATGCTGGTTCTACGTGACGTCCCACAAGATCTGGTTAAAGAATTTGCATTGCGACTCAATGAACTGGTTGCACAAGAGCCATTCCAGCTGCCGGATGGCCGTTCTGTACCGATGAATTGTTCGATTGGATATGCTTTGTATCCGTTGGAACTGCTAGGCGGACAGCTGATTGGCTGGGAAATATCGTTGCAACTTGCAGAGCTGGCATTATTTTATGTCAAACATTCCGGGCGAAATGGCGTGGCGACCATCCTGTTTGACAATCAGGTCGATGCATTTGAGTTTGAAGACAGTAATCATATTGAAGCGCAAATTGAGAAACTATTGGCTGATAGTGTCGCTTGGTTTGATTTAACGCTTTGTAGACTATCAAGGCGCTAATTGGAGCCAGCCACGAAATGTGTGCAGGCTCCAGTCGAATTTAACGGCTGGTGAACTCGTTGATACGTTTTAACATGCCTTTAGTATCAAGCCCCAGCTCTGCATAGAGTTGTTCTTGAGAGCCATGACGGATGAATTGGTCCGGCAAACCTAAATTCAGCAGCGCAAACGACAACCGCAATGCAGCAACGGCTTCATTGACTGCAGAACCCGCGCCGCCGGCTATTGCATTGTCTTCAATCGTCACAAGTGTGTGATGGTTCGCCGCGAGTTTTGACAGTAGCGGTAAATCGAGTGGTTTAACAAAACGCATGTCAACCAAGGTCGCATTTAGCTGCTCAGCAACTTCGGCTGCGGCGTGTAATAAAGTCCCAAACACCAGCAGCGCAATGCCTTCACCTTGGCGGATCGTCCGACTTTGGCCAATCGGTAGTAACGACATTTGGGTGTCGGGAGTGACACCAGTCGCAGAGCCTCGAGGGTAACGTACAGCGGCTGGTCCTTGATGTTGAAATCCGGTATATAACATTTGCCGGCATTCGTTTTCGTCAGAAGGGGCCATTATCAGCATATTGGGAATACAGCGCAGGTAACTTAAATCAAAAGCGCCTTGATGGGTAGCGCCATCAGCCCCGACAATACCCGCTCGGTCGACAGCAAACAGCACATTGAGATTTTGCAGTGCGACATCATGGATGAGTTGATCATAACCCCGTTGTAAGAAACTAGAGTAAATCGCGACAACCGGTTTTAAACCATCGATTGCCATTCCCGCTGCTAAGGTGACCGCATGCTGCTCGGCGATGGCCACATCAAAATACCGGTCTGGATAAGTTTTTGAGAAGCGGACTAAATCAGAACCTTCCCGCATTGCCGGAGTAATGGCTTGCAATTTTTGATCTTGCGCTGCCATGTCGCAGATCCAATTGCCGAAAATGTTAGAAAAGCTTGGGGTACCGGCTTTCTTTGCAGGCTGAGTGGCACTACTAGGGTCAAATTTACTAACTGCATGGTATCCGATTGGATCTTGTTCCGCTGGCGCGTAACCTTTGCCTTTTTTAGTGACAATATGCAGCAGTTGCGGCCCTTTAAGCATTCGCATATTGCGAATAGTATCGACCAGCGTTTCAACATCATGGCCATCAATAGGGCCAATATAGTTAAAACCAAGCTCTTCGAAAAACGTGCCTGGAGTGACCATCCCTTTAAAATGTTCTTCCGCTCTGCTTGCTAGTTCATGCAATGGCGGTACACCACTGAGAATTTTTTTACCACCTTCACGCAGGCTGGTATAAAAATTTCCGGATAGAATGCGGGCAAAATAGCGATTGAGGGCACCGACATTTTCAGAAATCGACATTTCATTGTCATTGAGGATAACGAGCATATCAGGCTTTACTTCACCGGCATGATTCAGCGCTTCAAACGCCATGCCCGCGGTGATTGCACCATCACCAATGACGGCGACTACCTTGCGATTTTTTTGCTCGGCTTTAGCGGCAATTGCCATTCCAAGAGCTGCGCTGATTGAGGTGCTGGAATGTCCGACCGTTAAGGTGTCATATTCACTTTCTTCACGACAGGGGAACGGATGTAAACCATCGAGTTGACGGATTGTCGACATCCGTTCACGGCGGCCAGTCAGAATTTTATGCGGATAGGCTTGATGACCTACATCCCAAATCAGCCGGTCAAATGGTGTGTTGTACACATAGTGCAATGCCACCGTTAATTCGATAGTACCAAGACCAGAAGCAAAATGACCGCTACTTTGACTCACAGTCTTCAGCAGGTAATCACGTAACTCGTGACTTAGTTTTGGCAATTGCTCTTGCGGGATCTGACGCAGGTCGGATGGCACATTGGCTTTGGCTAAAAGTGGGTAATCAAAAATATCGGGAGCCATAAACGGAACCTTGGTCAAAAGCTGCGTGCAATTACGTAATGAGCAAATGCGCTGAGTGGTTGGGTATCATAAGGTAACACAGATAAAGCGTCATTTGCTTCTGCAAATAACTGCTGTGCTTTCGCTTTGGCGGCCGGTAAACCCAGTAGTGCGGGGTAGGTGGCTTTATTGGCCTGTTGGTCTGAACCTTGTGGTTTGCCAAGTATCGCGGTGTCACCTTCAATATCGAGAATATCATCTTGCACCTGAAATGCTAAGCCCAGAGCCCTTGCATAACGAACCAGTGCTGCAAGTTCTGCAGGTTCCGTTGCTGGGCTTGCCAGCCAAGCCAATTGCACCGCACATTCAATTAAAGCACCGGTTTTAAGCTGATGCATTGCTTCAAGTGCTTCGACCGTCATGAGTTTGTTAGTGTGGGCTAAATCAATCGCCTGGCCGCCGCACATGCCGCTGTAGCCAGCTTGGCGCGCCAACTGTTGGATCATTTGTAGACGATTTGGAAAATCAACCTGCTGATAAGCATGGCTGCTTAATAATTCAAATGACAAAGCTTGCAGTGCGTCGCCAGCCAAAATCGCCGTCGCTTCATTAAATGCTTTATGACAAGTTGGACGGCCACGACGCAAATCATCGTCATCCATCGCGGGTAAGTCGTCGTGAATGAGCGAATAGGTATGTAAACATTCAATCGCTGCAGCAGGCGAATCCAAGTCGTGCAGGGTGGCGCCTAACATCTTGCCCACTGTATAAACCAGAAACGGCCGTATCCGTTTCCCGCCCGACAATAAACTATATTGCATTGCAGCTAATAGTTCAGCATCGGTATGCGGTTGAGCCAGTAAAGCTGCCGCCATCACTTGTTCAACCCGCTGCTGATACAGCACTAATGAGTCAACCAACGTCTTAATCTCCGGTAGAATTGGCAAAGGGTGCCAACTGTTCCTGTGCATCAGGTTGCAACAGAATTTGCACTTTTTGCTCGGCTGCTTGCAGTTGTTGCTGACTGGCACGAGTCAGTGCTATGCCTCGTTCAAACTGTGCTAATGCATCATCCAGCGACAAGTCGCCTTGCTCAAGCTGTTGCACGATGGTTTCCAGTTCGGCGATCATTTGCTCAAACTGCTGCGGATTTGCTTGTTTTTTACTCATAACCCGACCTTTTGATAAGAGTGCGCAAAGTTACCTTAGCCAACTCTTATGGTCAATCAGAATGGCAGGCTCAGCAACTAAAATCGTGATGTGGGTAAAATTAATTTAAGCAATAAATGACATTGGTCGATAACTCACGATAAGCTAAGATAAATTCGATGTTCAGCGTTGATTCAAGCAGGAGAGTTTTGTGGATTTAGCAACCATTATTGGGTTGGTTGGCACCCTCGGGATGATGGCTTGGGCGATGTTTGTGTCGTCCAGCGGCAATATGGGCATGTTCGCGGATTTACCTTCTGCCATTATTGTATTTGGTGGCAGTATCACGGTTCTTATTATGAAGTTCACGCTATCTCAGCTCGGCGGCTCTTTTAAGGCGGCTGGCAAAGCGTTTATGTTCAAAATGGAGTCGCCGGAAGAACTTATAGAAAAAGCGGTCCAACTGGCTGATTCGGCACGTAAAGGCGGTTTTTTAGCGCTGGAAGAAGCTGAAATTCCCAATGCCTTTATGCAAAAAGGTATCAATATGCTGGTTGATGGCCACGACGCAGATGTCGTTCGTGGAACCCTTGAAAAAGATATCGAACAAACCTATTCCCGCCACGGTTTATTTATCGGCGTTTTTAAGCAGCTGGGCGATCTGGGCCCAGCAATGGGAATGATCGGGACTCTGATCGGTCTGGTAGCCATGTTATCGAACATGTCCGATCCGAAGGCGATTGGTCCGGCCATGGCGGTTGCCTTGTTAACAACCATGTATGGTGCGATGCAGGCAAACTGTCTCTGCATGCCAATCGCTGACAAAATGATTATTCGCAACGATGAAGAAAAAACCAACAACGAATTGATTCTGGATGCCATTATGGGGATCCAGGATGGTCAGAACCCAAAAGTAATTGAAGGCGTGCTGCGCAATTATCTGGCCGCGAAAAAGCGTGAAGTTAAAACTGAGGGGGAATAGGAATAGTTATGGCGAAGTGTCCGAAATGCCCACCTCCAGGTTTGCCTGCTTATATGGGCACTTTTGCCGATTTGATGGCATTGTTAATGTGTTTTTTCGTTTTACTGCTGTCATTCTCAGAAATGGACGTGCAGAAATTTAAGCAATTGGCTGGCTCAATGGCCTTTGCATTTGGTGTCCAGAACAAAATTGAAGTCAAAGATATCCCAAAAGG
>JAHJNE010000116.1 GCA_018820995.1 Gammaproteobacteria bacterium
CGATACGGAAATCGCGATAGTCTTGACGAAGAGCGCACCAACAACCGAGCGTCCATTTTCCCCCCCAATAAAACAGACCAAGCGGATAGACGGTTCTGGCGGTGACTTCTGACGCCAATGATTGGTAGTCGATATCTATCCAGCTTTGGTTCGCGATTGATGTGTGAATGGTTCCCCATAATACGTAATCCGTCGAATCGGTACGGTTCATCGGAACATGAACAACCTGCTCTGTATTGGGAAGAGGCACTGATTGTTTGGGCAATGCCGCCTCAATTTTACCGAGTACGGACCGGGCTGCTGCAGCAAAATGCGCGCCAGTCAGCGCTGCTGTAAAGCTGATGCTTGCAATAAGTGCTTCTAGCTCAGCGGGTGATAATTGTAGCGGAGGGAGTTCAAAACCTTCGGATAACCGATAGCCAACTCCAGCTTCGCCATACACCGGGACACCTGCCAGCGACAAGTCATCGACATATCGATAAATCGTTCGCTCTGAAACCATCAGTTTCTTTGCCAGCATGGCGGCGGTAATAGGCTGATGTCTTCGTAAAATATTGGTGAGTTGAAACAGCCGGTCTGACTTTCGCATGGATGATCTTTCCTACTTTGCACTGAACATCATTGCGCTTTAAATGAACCCAGAGCGTGTCGAGTGCAAGCCTGTGAGATGTAATTAAATTCGTGACAATGAGTGTGGCGGCACTCTATTGAATACAATTTAACGGGTTGTCATCTGGTTGAGATAAAAGGCTCGGTTTGTCCGTCCCTTGATGTTTTTTAAGATTTCACCATATATAAACAATTGGTCAGTGGTATTTCTTCCGGATAATTCGCAACTACAAAACCATATTTTTCATATGCTTTGATGGCACTAACATTATGTTCCAACACAAACAAAGAGCACTCGGTGAGCCCAAATTCGGCTAGACCTAACTGACTCAGTTGCTGCATTAATTGTGCGGCAACGCCTTGCCCCCGAAATTGCGGATTCACGACCAATCTGCCCAAATGACATCGATTGAGTCGTTGATAATATTGACCAAAAGCGAGCAATTCAGCTTTTGCTGATACCAGCATGAAAGAGCTCACAGAGTTGATTTTTATATCTTCTATAAATAAAGAGAAGTGTAATGGATAACGAATGTGCGGTCCTGACCAATCTTTCAGCTCTTTTTCATTGGTGAACCAGCCCATCAGTTTCAGCAGGTGATTTTCGTCCGGTTGAATCAATTGCATCATGTTTGTTTAAAGTCCTTTTAATCCTGGCGAGCATGGCTGATTTCAGAGCTGATTTCAGAGCGTCACTGCGCCAAATATTCGCCGGCCTTGTTGCATTGATGATGCTTCAATTGAAGTGGTTTGGACAACTTTTTTGTCATCCTCAGCACAAAAATCAACTGCGGCCTCGATGCGAGCAGGCTAATCTTATTCGACCGGCTTTACGTACGCGTCAGCCGCGGTTGTTGGCCACGTAGAGGCTCTACATCATTGATGTAGTAATGAGTCTGTTATTTGGTGTGTTGTTTGCTCACTAGTTTGCTATCCATCATCACAGCGGCAGTTTTTAGTTGCTCAATGGTCGCATCTGGCCCTTGGTAGGCCTCTGTTGCTTTGTTGAAATACATCGTTGCTTTGGTCTGGTTGCCCGCTTTTTCATGCAATAAGCCAAGCCGGACGTAAGTATAAGCCAAGTTGTTTGGACCTAATTCCACGTCCTGAGCACCCGACTTGGTCGCCTCAAGTAATCTCGATAAAGCTTCAAGTGCGTACAGGCCACTTTCGGTACTTCCCGACAAGTATTGGCGGTGCGCGATGTCGAGTTCGGTCTTTAAAAAGTCGGGACTAATCTGGCTGGCGATTGAAACACTAGAGGTGAGTGCTAGTACCGTGATCAACGTGGCTTTGAACATATTTTTCATTTTATGATCCTTATAAATGTTGAGATATTTAACTCAGCTATCAGCGACTGTTGGAGAAAGATCTTTTTTAAACACCAGCACCACCAGATAAA
>JAHJNE010000117.1 GCA_018820995.1 Gammaproteobacteria bacterium
ATTACATTTTCATAAATGTGCTGATTTTCTGACAATACTTAGTTTGCAAAAACTTCTAACAGAGTACTGTCTTGCTCTTTGCCAGTGGCATCATGGAATGTAGCAACACCCATATACGGCAGCGCACCTGGAACCAAGTTTTTAGTCATGATTGTCGCGATATTTGGACGACCTTCAATCGCACGAGTGCTGCTTACCATAGCGCTAGTCGCAGTGTTCGCAGCATTTACAATCCAGTAGGCCATGGTGTAATTCACACTAGCTGCGCCGTTCAAATCACGAGGGTGAACCCAAACGATATAAACATCACCAGCATTTGAATCATTTGCTGCAGCAGGATTAAGCAATACGATATCTTCATTCGCATCAGCATTTTGTGCAGAAGTGACGAAACTACAAGACCATTTTGCACAGCGATAGACATATAAGTCTAAGTTTGGAGCTGCAAGATCAGTCAGTTGGTTCCGTAAAGAAAACCGTGCAACTTTCGTCCCGGCAGGCACAGTTAAAATGTGCGTCCCTAAACTTGCTTCGTTGAAGGTAAAGGTGCCGTCTGCATCTTGATTAACCGTACGTGATGAACCAAATGCTTGTGACAAACCAACCAGTTTGCTGCTGGTCGTGCCGCTGTAATTCATTTCAAGTGGCAATGACAAACGACCTGATTTAGCTGCAACATTGATTGTGGCCGATTCAGGCGCGACGATCAGTTGTGGCTCGATCGCTTTAATTGCAATAGGGCTACGGACTGAATGAACACCGTCATTTAAGGTTAAAGAACCAAAGTTCCAATTGTTGTAAGTCGTAGCACCGGTTGTATCAAAAGTCACTGCATAAACAGCTTTGCCGTTTGCTGGAACTGACAATTCAGTCGCAGCAACCAGATTACCATTTTGCAGTACTTTGAAGGTTGATTTAATGCCACCTGCCAACTCAATTTGAGGGCTGTAAACCGCCGCAGTATCTGTGACGTTAGTCACTTCTCGCACGATAGTACGGGTTTTCTGCAACTTACTGACCGCGATGGCTGGCTGGTTCAGCTGTGAAGCTTCAGTCGGATAACCGGCGTTGGTATAATCTGCACAGCTAAAACCTGAAGCGGCTTGCACAAAAGCACTGCGGCCTAAACCACACATAAATGCGTAATAATGGTTGGCAGTTGCATCATAAACCAGACCTGGGTTTGCTGCTGCGACCGGTGCTGCATGGCCTGCGCCAAAGTCGAACAAATCAGCTTTCAGCGTCGAGTTTGATTTCAGTACATCTTGGTGCGCAGTGGTCATCAGTGCAGATTTAACCATGGCTGGTGACCAGTCCGGATGTTGTTGCTTCAACAATGCAGACATACCTGCGATATGTGGCGCAGCCATCGATGTACCTGAAAGATACGCGAATGACTCGCCTTTTGGTTTGGTAAACGGTTCTGGCGTAGCAGCCGCTAATACATTAGAACCTGGTGCAGTGATATCCGGCTTCAGAATGTCATAGGTCGCTTTGTTTGGACCTTTTGATGAAAAATCTGCCATCACGTTTGCGGCTAAATCAGGGCTAAATGTCACATTGACCACTTCAGACGCATCAATCGCAGCTTTAACACTATTACCATTTGCCATACTAATCATCACGGCAGGTATTTGTGGGTTCGGAAATACGCCCCCCATCGCCGTTGGAGCCGCAGCAGTGTTGTTAAATACTAACATCGCAGTTGCACCAGCACTTTGAGCACGCGCTATTTTATCTGCAAATCCACAACCACCACCGCGTTGAATTAATGCTACTTTCCCAACCAAATCTGCAGCATTGGTTAAGTTAGTACAGGCATCTAACGGCATTGCAACAGCAACGTCAGATGTTACATTTCCGGTCAATTGCAGACTACGCCCTACCGAACCTTCGACAGCACTAAACTTACCAGATAAGCTGCCACCATTGACTTGTATAGCATTCACACTTACGCCTGATGCGGCAACACTTACAACCCATGGAGCTGGTGTGCCAACGGTTTCTAAAGCGTTATTTCTACCCGAGTTACCCGCAGAAACTGAGACCAAAACCCCGGCTTGTGTTGCACGCAATTTTGCAGCAGCAGCAACCGTTGTTAAGTCATCAAGGCTACCGCCAATTGAATAGTTAATGACATCAACACCGTCCGCGACAGCAGCGTCAATTGCAGCCATCGTATCACCGTAAAAACAGCCACGTTCTTCAACGCCAGCTGGCGACACGTAATCACTGTTCCAACAGGCCTTATACATCGCAATCCGCGCACGTGGAGCAACACCACTGATCACGCCAACTGCCTGGCCACCAACAGTGGCTGAGACACCTTCGTTACCGGCCGCGGTACTTGAGGTGTGTGAGCCATGATTATCGGCATCTCGTGGCGAAATAAATTCGCCTGGTTGGATAGCGTATTGCGATTCAAAAGTAGATTTAAAATAACGGGCGCCAATTAATTTATTATTACAGGTGAAGTCACTTTTTTCGCCTGCGTCACAAATACCACGCCAATTTTCCAATGGGCCATAACTACCGTCATCCGCAAAACTTGGGTGCTCCGGCCAAATACCAGTATCGACCACACCGATCACGATACCATCACCTTTAATGCCATTGGTATGTTGACCGTTGCTGCCTAACAAACCTAATTGGCGGATCGTGTTAGCAGTATCAACCTGTTCTGGTTTATCTTCCCAAACCCCAACAACACCAGGTTGCAACCGCAGTTGCGCAGCTTGTTCACCAGTCATTCGCGCGGAAAAACCATTAAAAGTGTGAGTGTAGGAATACAACATACCAGTGCTGAACTGAGCTGCTAGTTTGGTCTGTAAAGCAAGCAGGGTTTTGTTATATGAAACGACAGCAGGGCTTTGACTGTTGTACTGGTTTAAAGCAGCGCCAACCAATTGGCTATTTGGTGTCAGCTCACCTAATTCTGCGGCTTTTTCAATACCGGTTTTACCATCAAGCTGAACAATATAAGAACCAACGCTCTGACCTGCAGCGTTTGTAGTCAGCTTTGAACGGTCAATATTCACTTCAAATTGGCTTGCGACGGCGGCTGTTGAGCATGCCGCAGCGATTGCCATCGCAAGTAGAGTTGTACGATGTTTTACCTGGAATTTCATTCTTTTCTCCGGATTTATTTTTGTTATGTCGGATTTAGTTGATTATTTTCAACACGCCATTTTCAGCCAAGTCACAGCGCATTTGCGACTCACCTATATTTTTCTAAATTAACCCTTCATGTCGGCGCGCATTGCCAGCCATGTAAAGTTAACTGACACCACCTAACGCCTATTACGCGTTACAAATAATTACTTTTGTAACTAAGGCGCAAAATTTGTGACTTTTCTCTCAATTACTCCGACTAAACTTGGTCGTGTACATGTAAATATTTTTGACACCCAAGATAGGCAATTAAAAGTCTAATTAACGGGCGCGACGACGAATCAATGCCGCAAAGCCAGTTAAAATCAATAAGATAGAGGCTGGAGCTGGGACTACAGAAGATTTTGTTGTCACACTATCATCTGTATAAACATCTGAAGATGAATTATCCCACACTGTGTAATACGTTCCCCAATTGATGTCATAGGTATACTGAAAGCTCACTTCACTAACGGATTCTAAAACGTCAAAAGTGAGAAATTGGAAGCCGCCATAGAGGTTAGACATATCGAATTCTGCACGAAACGAGTTAAATGCATTGGCTGGAAGGATTTCTTGATCGTAGACGGTAAAGCTTTTCCATCCATATGTTTCATAAATATCACCGTAAATCTGAACGGTATCAAGAACGTCAACTTTCAGAGTCGCAAACAACTCAGTCGTACCGTCCGCTTTTGTGCCCCAAAAATCCTGAACCAGCATTGGCGCGGCTTGAGCGGAAACAGACAGCAGTGCTGCACCAGACAATATGACAACAAATATGGTAGACAACATTTTTTTAAACATAACACCCTCGATTAATTTACAACTGATGTGATTTTAGTTATAGCCGCGGTGCGGCTGTCAAAAACAAAGCACTTTAAATGCCACATTTCATCAAATGTTAATGGAAACGACACATATTTTAATTGTTGATTATTTTTTAAGCGCATTGGGTTTTGCAGAAGATAATAATTGGCAGTAGACTGTTGGACGTCTTCGTTGTTGTTCCGCAACATAAACGCAGGAATGACATGGATGACTGACATATTGCTGGTCTGCGCTTCTTGTTTGGTTTAAAATATGCGCCCATTTTCCTCAAGGTCTTAATCTGTTATGTCACAACCTAAAGTTGGTTTTGTTAGCCTCGGCTGTCCGAAAAACCTGGTCGATTCTGAGCGCATTCTGACGCAACTGAAAGTTGAAGGTTATAACATCGTACCGTCGTACGAAGACGCTGAACTGGTGATCGTCAATACCTGCGGTTTTATCGACAGCGCAGTACAAGAGTCACTCGACACCATCGGTGAAGCTTTGGC
>JAHJNE010000118.1 GCA_018820995.1 Gammaproteobacteria bacterium
CTTAAAAGTCCCTCAACATGAAGTACATGTTGCTGTAGCCGAAGCGCGTTTTCCTGAAAGGCCGCTCGAAGCGCATAAAGCTTGGAATGAAATGGTTCATCGCTACTTCGCCGGCACCTTGGGGCTATTCATTGCTGCGATATTTTTCATAAGTTGGCGGCAACAGCGCAAAATCAAGTTGTTGCCTACGGCATTGGTTTGTTTAGTGGTGTTTCAGGCGGCGCTTGGGATGTGGACGGTCACGCTGAATTTATTCCCGCTGGTGGTGATGGGACATTTGCTCGGCGGTTTTAGTTTGCTGACATTATTGATGATCTATCGCTGGCAATTGACCGCGGCGCAACATAAACCATCGTCAACACTCCCTGCGCAGAAGGGGCTGGCGCGTTGGGGTTGGTTGGTGGTGGCTATTCTGCTGGGGCAAATTGCCTTAGGCGGATGGACTTCTGCTAATTATGCAGCCATGGCTTGTGTCGAACTGCCGGTATGTCAGGCTGGTTGGTCAGAGCAACTCCGGTTTGGTGAGGCCTTCGATTTACATTTAGGCCACGATAATTATGAATACGGCGTGATGAGTCAACAAGCCAGACAGACTATTCATATCGCGCACCGTTTCGGTGCCTTGCTGACGTTAATAGCAGTCGGCGGTTTTATATTTCGATTATTAAAATGTAGCGCACAAACCGGCATGTCTCGGTTACCTATAGTTGCAGGTGCGTTATTACTGCTGCAGTTTTGCTTAGGGATTATCAATGTCTGGTGGCAGTTACCATTGGTGAATGCGGTTGCGCACAATTTTGTTGCGGCTAATTTGCTGATGGTGCTGACGTTGATTTGTGTGCAATTACAACAACATGTGCAGTTCGCACGAAGGAGGCTATGATGGCCCTAACTAAATCTACGCTCGCCAGTGCCTGGCCAATGGCGTGGCGTGATTATTATCAGCTGACTAAACCCAAAGTTGTTGCCTTGCTATTGTTAACGGCTTGGGTGGGGATGATGCTGGCACAACCGGGTTTGCCTGCGCTTGATGTGTTGGTAGTTTCGATGATAGGCATTGGGTTGTTGTCGTCCGCAGCGGCCGCGCTCAATCATGTGTTAGATCAGCGTATTGATGCTCAAATGGCCCGGACGCATCATCGGCCAGTTGCCCGGGGCCGCATCAGTACTGAGCGGGCAGTGCTATTTTCGCTGGTATTAGCGGCGACCGGATTTGTCGTGCTCTATGCCGCGGTCAACCCATTAACCGCTTGGCTTACTCTGGCGAGTTTGTTCGGCTATGCTGTTGTTTACACAATGTATTTAAAACGTGCGACTCCGCAAAATATTGTGATTGGTGGGCTGGCTGGTGCAATGCCTCCGTTGCTCGGTTGGACAGCGATGACCGGCCAGATAGCAGCAGAACCTTTGTTACTGGTGATGATCATTTTCGCTTGGACACCGCCGCATTTTTGGGCACTGGCGATCCATCGCCGTGATGATTATGCCAAAGTGAATATGCCGATGTTGCCGGTGACGCATGGCATTGAATTTACTAAAACCGCCATTTTCCTTTATACGTTAATTCTATTTCTGGTCTGTTTAATGCCGTATCTGGTTGGTATGACCGGCGCCATTTACCTGGTAGGCACAGTCGTATTAAATCTGTGGTTTATGGCGTACGCCTGGCAGTTAAAATTTCACGCCAAAGCGGATACTGCCATCAAAACATTCAGGTTTTCCATTGTGCACCTGATGTTGTTATTCTTGTTGTTATTGGTCGATCATTATCTGAAATGGACGGCATTTAGTTAAATGCCACAGCCCATATACAACAAAGAGGGTTCTAATGAAGTATAAGTTGGTGGGTGCGGTTGCTGTCATTACGGCGTTGGCTGCCGGGCTGTTTAGTTTCCAATATGTGCAGCAAAGTCAGCAGCCGGAAAATGCGCTGGTGTACCCTAAAGCCCGTAATTTGATGGAGTTTACGCTGACTAGCCATAAAGGGCAGCCAATGACCCGACAGCAATTACAGGGAAAATGGACGTTAGCTTTTGTTGGTTATACTTTCTGTCCGGATATTTGCCCAATGACGATGGCGACCCTGTCGGGTGCTTATTCGCAGTTACAGGCAATGTTACCTGACAATCAACCGCTGGCAATTTGGTTTATTTCCGCGGATCCGCAACGGGATACCGTGAGTGCGTTAGCGAACTATGTCGGTTATTTTGATCAACCGGCGATTACTGGTTTAACTGCTGGTCACGACAAGCTATTTCCTTTTGTCCGGGATCTCGGCTTGATGTATGCCATCAGCAGTACCACCGAACCTGATTATTTGGTGGACCATAGCGCCTCTATTGTGTTGATTAATCCACAAGGTCAGTTGGCGGCGGTGTTTAAACCACAGCTGAAAGTAGGTGAAGTGCCACTGGTCACCAAAGCAAATTTAGTCGCTGATTTTCCGAAAGTGCTGGCCCAACTGAAATAAAAAAGTTAAGGCACAAACACCCAAGGTTGTGAAAACCAGTAAAAATAACCCGGTTTTTTAAGACTAGGCGCTGTGCAGTTATATCGGTTATGCGCCAACTTTAACGGTAGTTTGGCTTTGGCTGTAAAGGTTTCTGTATTTTGCCATTGGAGTTCAATCGGTTGTCCGTTGAAAAAACAATTCAGCTGCGCCGGTTTAAAATCCTCCACCTTCACCGATAGCTTTAAAGTGGGCGGATTCTGTTTACTCACCGGATCCGCGCCACTATAGTCCGTCACTGGCAATGCCAAAGTCTTCAATTTGGGCACAAAATGCTTTAATGCAGCGAACTGGCTAGAAGAAGGGTAACGAGGGATCCGCGTCATCGAAACGCCGGGGCCGACCGCACCGGATTGTTGTCCAATGCCAACAAAACCAAGCTCGCTCACCAAGGTTTCCAACTCAGCGCTAAAATCACCATATGGATAAGCCAGCCATTTACGCTTCACGCCAAGCTTTTCTTCAAGTTGCTGCTCTGCCAGTAAAATATCTGCTTTGACCCGGCTTCGCCATTGCACCATGCTCTCGCCTTTAGTCGGAACCGCCAGGCGCTGATGATAAGAGCTGTGGTTCGCAATGATCACGCCTTCGTTATGCATCGTCTGAATTTGTTCCCAGCTCAGCACCGGACCTTCCTGACGATCAATTAGTGCGGGCCCTAAAAACATGGTATAGGGATAACCAAATTCTTTCAGAATAGGGCGCGCTGTCGTAAACACATTGGCAAATCCATCGTCAAAAGTAATGGCTACTTCGTTGTCCGCTGTGGCTTCGTTACGCTGCAGTTGATTAATAATTCGTTCGAGACTGACCACCTTAAAGTTTTGGTCTTTCAGGTGTTGCAGCTGCTGGCGAAATTCAGCCGGAGTCACACTGGTGGTTTTGGGTGTTGTGCTGCTGACATGATGGTATTGCAGAATTACAGCGGCGTCAGACAGCGCCGAAAAACCAATCATGGCGAGCACAAAGCAGAATTTTTGCACGTTAATAACCCTCGTCGTCGGCTGGCAACACGCCGATCCGGCGCAGTATTAACAGCAGATAACTGCCAAAAGTGACTACAAAACTAATAAGCCAACAGCCAATCACCAGTTGCAATAACCAAATGGGCTCGTCTGGCAGCAGTAAGAATAACAACAGCAGAACCCAGAATGCTGCCATCCCGCGCACAAAATAACGGCCGCAAGTTGCAGCCGTTGGTAGTGTCAAATTAAAGCGCATCAGCGTCGCTTAGTAATATGAGTGTTCACCGCGTTGATGTTCAGTCACATCACGAACACCGGACAATTCACCGACAAAACGGTTTAGAAGCTCTTTTTCGATGCCTTCCTTCAGCGTTAAATCAACTTGTGAACAACCGTTACAGCCACCGCCAAATTGCAGGACTGCCACACCTTGTTCTGTCAGTTCTACGACTGAGACCCGGCCACCGTGATTCGCCAACTGAGGATTAATTTCAGCATCGATGACATATTGCACACGTTCTTTAAGCGGGGCGTTGTCATTCACCTTGCGAACTTTGGCATTCGGCGCTTTTAAAGTGAGCTGTGAACCCATTTGATCGGTTACAAAATCAATTTCTGCATCGACTAAAAACGGTTTGCTATCCGCATCAATGACCGCGTCAAAACCATGACAAGGCACTTTTAAATCGGACTCTTCGATGGCATCAACCGGGCAGTAGGACACGCCACATTCCGCCTGAGCCGTGCCTGGATTGACCACAAACACCCGAATATTGGTGCCAGCGGCCTGCTTTTCCAACAACTTAACGAAGTGCGCCTGAGCCGCTTCTGAGATATGAATCATGTCTGAGTACCTGACTAAATTACTAGGTTAATGGCTATGATACTCTTCCCATTCCTTGCTGCCAACCCCGCTTGAGCATTCCCTATCTTTATTGCTAAGGTGCGGTATTAATCTTTTGGAGCCATCATGAAAAAACTTACTTTATTGGCACTAACAATGGCCGTCTGGTGCAGCCTTGGCATTCAACCAGCTGCACACGCAGCGCCAATATTAACACCGGCGCAAAGCTTAGGTTTTGAACTGGGACAGTGGCATGTAAGGCATGACCAGATTGAAAAATATTTTCGCGAGTTGTCGCAGCAGGCACCTCAACTGACCAAGTTGGAAGTCATCGGCCGCACGCATGAACAACGGCCATTGTTACAATTGACGATTAGTTCCGCAGCGAATATGGCGAAGCTGGAACAAATTCGCCAGCAGCACCTGGCTGGGATTGATAACGCCAAAGCGAGCGCGGATTTACCTTTGGTGATTTGGCTTGGGTACAGTATTCACGGCAATGAACCGAGCGGCGCTAATTCGGCCGTCAAGCTGGCGCATTACCTTTTAAGTAGTGACGATGCTGAAGTAAAAAACTGGCTCGATAATGCCATTATCCTGATCCAACCTAGTTTAAATCCTGATGGCAATGATCGTTTTGCACTATGGGCAAATATGCATCAAGGCACATCTGCTGTCGCCGATCCACAGCATCGTGAACATGTCGAACCATGGCCAAATGGCCGGCCGAATCATTATTGGTTCGATTTAAATCGCGACTGGTTGCCATTACAACATCCTGAAAGTCAGGCCCGGATCAAACAATTTCATCACTGGATGCCACAGGTGTTGAGTGATTTCCATGAAATGGGCACGAATAGCAGTTTCTTTTTTCAGCCAGGGATCCCTAGTCGTAACAACCCTTTAACGCCAGATGAAAACTACCGGTTAACGGCATTGATGGCTGGATATCATGCCAAAGCTTTTGATGAACAGGGCAAGCTGTATTACACCGAAGAAAATTTTGATGATTTTTACATCGGAAAAGGTTCGACTTATCCGGATGTGCATGGTTCTGTTGGTATTTTATTTGAACAAGCCAGCAGTCGTGGCCATTTGCAGGACAGTATCAATGGCCCACTGAGTTTTCTGACGACTATAGAAAATCAATTCACTATGTCGTTGTCGACGCTACGCGGCGCCGTTGTGAACAAGCAGCGGCTGCAACAATGGCAACAACAATTCTTCCGTGAAAGTATGCAGCTTGCTAAAGACGATCCGGTGCAAGGTTACCTGTTGCAGGGGGACGCCGATCAAAGCCGGATGAATGAATTATTGCAGCTGTTAAATCAGCATCAAATTGAGATTTATCCAGTCAGTAGCGACAAGACCACGACAACCGAACAATATTTCGTGCCATTGCAACAAAAACAATATCGACTGATAAAAGCTGCATTTAACACTGCGACTAATTTTCGAGACAACACTTTTTATGACGTCTCGGCCTGGACCTTACCTTATGCATTTAACATCGAATATAGCGAAAGTCGGAAGATTCCAGCAGGAGTGAGCAAACAGCGCTGGCAGGAAAAAGCCATCGTCGCGCCTGAATTAACAGCGGGTGCTTATGCCTATGCGCTTCGTTGGACCGATCAGAAAGCGCCGGTGCTGCTTCAGGATTTATTGCAGCAAGGTTTGAAAGTCAGAGCCGCCACTCGTGCTTTTAGTGCCCAGACTGTTGAAGGTGTGCAGTTGTTTGCTGCCGGAACTATGTTGATCCCAGCCGGTTTACAAACGCAAGGCTGGTTTGCGCTATTACAACAAGCACAGCAAAAATCAGGGTTAAAGCTTGATGCGGTGACTTCCGGGTTGACGCCGATGGGTCAGGATTTAGGTAGCAATAACATGGTGCCGGTGAACTTGCCGAAGGTTTTACTGCTGGCAGGTCCAGGCATCAATTCGACCGAAGCAGGAGAGTTATGGTTTAACCTTGAACGTCTTGGCGGAGTATCACCATCGCTAGCGGAGCCGTCTCGCTTTGGTCGACTTGATCTAAGCAAATACAGCCATGTGGTGTTGCCAGATGGCAACTACCAAAGCTTAAAAGATTCAGAACTGGCGAAATTAAAAGCCTGGGTGGACGCAGGTGGTGTGTTATGGGCGCAAAAGTCCGCGGTGAGCTGGTTGGTGGATAAAGGCTTATTGCAAGTGAAGTTAAAATCAGTCAGTGACTTAAAAGCGCTTATTCGCGTGGAGGATGCTCATTACGCCGACAAAGAGCACCTAGCCGGGCAGCAACGGATTGCCGGTGCTATTTTCCAAACCGAGTTAGATTTGAGTCATCCACTCACTTTTGGTTTGCCGCGGCAAGAGTTGCCGGTGTTCAAAAATGCATTAATGGTGATGCAAGTACCTGAACAGCCTTTTGTCACAGTGGCCCGTTATCGGAAGGGTAAACAATTGGCTGGTTTTGCTGCACCAGAGTTGGTTGAGCAAATAAGCCAAAGTGCTGCGTTAGTGGCGCATAACTACGGCAAAGGCCGGATTATCGCCATGACGGATGACCCGGTGTTCCGCGGTTATTTTAATGGCTCAAGCCGGTTGTTAATTAATGCGTTGTACTTAGGGAAAGCATTTGATGCCGATGTTGAAGACAATGATGGCGAGGAGGCTCATTAACATATCTTCGTCATAACACGCCGGTGAATGAAGCCTCATTTAAGTGAAGCAATACTTGCCGGCGTTATCGCCAGAGTCCAGATATCAATTCGCTGTACCTGGCGCGCCCGAAGCAACCGACATAGCTGGTCAATCGTTGCGCCAGTGGTGATCACATCATCCACCAGCAGCAGATGTTCTGGCAGCGGATCCCGGTGATGCAGTCTGAACTGGCGGCGTAAATTAGCCCGGCGTTGTTGACGGTTCAAGCCCACTTGATGCTGCGTATTTTTGCTGTGAAATAAATCGAGAAGTGGGATTTGCCAACATTCTGCGATCACTGCAGCAAGCTGTTGCGCTTGATTAAAACCACGTTCCTTGCGCCGCTGCCGACTTATTGGCACAAAACACACCGCTTGCGGTTTTGGACAATCACTGGCTGCAAATTGCTGACATGCCAAAGCGAACTGCTGACACAGCAGCTCGCCACAGGCAAAATCCTGCTGGAACTTCCATTGGCTAATCCAGTGGGACCAGGGTAATTGATACCAGCTCAGACTATGTAACAAATCAAATCGGACCGGCTTTAATCCGCGCCAGACAGCGGGTAGCAATAGCGCATTCTGATAATGATTTGCCAGCGACAAACTTGGCAACGCCGCGATACAATAATTGCAGAGTTGTTGCTGTGGGTGCTGAACAGGCAGCTGGCACCAGAGACAGCTATTGGGTAACAGCAGATGCAGTAGACGATGCATCCAAATCTTAATTGCATTCATATAAATTTACATAAAATAAACATTGGTGTAACTATGGCAGTTTCTGTCGAAAACGACAAACCAGTTTTGGTGTTAGTGCATGGCTGGGGCTTAAATCATGCTGTGTGGCAGCAAATATTGCCGCAGTTGGCTGAGCATTTTGTGGTGTTGACCCCTGACTTGCCTGGATTTGGCTTGGCGACCCATTACCCTGAGCCCTACACGCTGGCTGATGTTGCTGCGATGGTGGCAACGCAGATCCCAGCTGGCAGTTTAGTGCTTGGTTGGTCGCTTGGCGGTTTAGTTGCGACGCAAATAGCGCTGGATTATCCAGATAAAGTAAAGGCTTTAGCGCTGGTTGCAAGTTCCCCCTGTTTTGTTGCTAGTGATGACTGGCCGGGGATGGCGCCGGCAGTACTAAGTCAGTTTGCTGCGGCTTTAGCTAAAGATGTAGCACTGACTATCGACCGGTTCTTGGCGATTCAGGCGCTGGGTAGCGAGACTGCGCGACATGAAATCAAACTTCTTAAACAAGCGCTGCTGAGCCTGCCGTTGCCGCAACCTGTTGCCCTGGCTGGTGGATTAACCATACTGGCAACGGATGATTTAAGGTCAAGGCTGACAGAATTGTGCATGCCGGTCGCCGGATGTTATGGCAGGCTTGATTCGCTGGTACCTGCAGCAATGTTGACGAAGCTACAAGCATTGTTACCCGCGGCTGAATTCACTGTGCTATCAAAAGCATCCCATGCCCCCTTTATTTCGCATCCGGTGGAATTCAGCAGTTGGCTGTTAGATTGGGCGCATTCAGCGAAGGCGAATTGATGCTGTAAAGAAGGATGGCCAGCGAAACGGCAACTATTTGCCGCATTTGGTGATATTTGCTTGAGTGATCCCGGTTAATTGATTAGTATTTAATCATATTTGCTAACAGCCGGAGATCTACCATGGAACTTCAATCCGCTTTCTCTTCAGGACTGCAAGGATTGCAACGTGCTTCAAACGGGATCACCGAAGCAACTGTGAACATTAATCGCGAAACCGCAAACGAGCAACGTGTCCGAAATGCCCAGGACACGGCATCTGTTGAGCAATCAAATCAACAAAAACCTGCTCCGGTTGCCGAGTCATCAAAGCCTTCACTGGAGCAAAGTTTGGTCAAACTGGTGACTGAACAAAACTACGCCGAAGCTAATGTGAAATCGATCAAAACTGCCGACGAAGTCCTCGGCTCAGTGATTGATATCCGAGTGTAACGAGCCGCTTATGGCGATCACTTCTGTTTATCCTAATGTCAGCCCTTACATCGGAAATCCCGGTGTCGATTTGGCGCGCCGTGAAAACCTGCGCCGCGATATTATCGAGCCGGTTGCGCAGGCTGAACGAGGAGCCGCTGAAAAAGGCGTTATTTCTGAAGACAAAAGCCGCAACAACAGCAATTTAACAACTGGCAGTTTTAACGAAGATGCCAGAAGCCGTGGCACTGAATTAAAACAAGCAGTGAGCGGCCGCAATGACAACAGAGAAGGCCGTGAAGGCCAGAATGATGATAGCGGCGACAAACAGCAAAGTGCTGCCGAGCAACGGCAAGAATCATCAGAACAGCGTGAACTTGCTGATCTGAAAAAGCGCGATGCCGAAGTAAAAGCGCATGAGGCAGCACACGCTTCGGTCGGCGGCCAGTTAGCTGGCAGTCCAGGTTACAGTTTTGAAGTCGGTCCGGACGGGCAGCAATATGCGGTTGCTGGCGAAGTGCAAATTGATTTATCGCCGGTACCCGGAGATCCGCAAGCCACCATCATCAAAATGCAGCAAGTCAAAGCTGCTGCATTGTCACCTTCCGAGCCATCATCTGCGGACCGTCAGGTTGCAGCAGAAGCCGCACGGCGGATTACTGAAGCGCAAGCTGAACTCGCTAAACAGTTTGTTAAAGTGAATGAACCGCCAGCAGCTGATGGCGATTACGACGCGCTCGCTGCATTCAGTGAATTAACCGGTAGACTGGATTTTGCTGACAATGCACAGATGCGCGACCGTCAAGCAAACGACTCCGGTCAAGATGGAACTTCTGAACGTAGTCAAAGCAGCAGTCGATATACACCACCCGAGTCACGTTCGTTAGAAATAGATAGTGCGATGCAATTGCGAAAAGATGTGATTGCCGGATTTTATGCCCGTTCTACAGTCCCCGCAGAGCGACCGCTGCTACAAATGGCGTAATGCCACGACTACTCGATTAGCTTCTACGTCTTCTATAAGATTTACTTAGCGGTAGCGCTGCGGCTTTTCTCATGCAAAAAAAAGCCGTCTGTTGACGGCGATTCATTCATTCTTCATTGGCTAGCTTGATGCAAAGCGCTGTGGACACAGTTGCCATTGCCTTCAGGCGCTGCCGACGCCAACAATGTTGACCTTTATTTTTTCAGTTTGGCCAGTGCAGCAGCAAAGGCGTTGCCCATTGCTGCATTTCCATTGTCGACTGGCTTGCTCGCTTTTGCTTGCGCCGGTTTAGCAGAATAGCTACTCGTTTTAGACGATTGCTTGTCCGTGCCAGCACCACGGCTTTGTGGTTGTTCATCAAGACGCATCGTCAAGGCAATCCGCTTGCGATCCACTTCAACTTCCAGCACTTTGACTTTGACAATATCACCGGCTTTAACCACCTGATGTGGATCGCTGACGAATTTGTCGGTCAATGACGAAATATGCACTAACCCATCCTGATGGACACCGATATCGACAAAAGCGCCGAAGTTGGTGACGTTGGTGATGACCCCTTCGAGCAACATGCCGGGCGTTAAATCCGATAACTTTTCAACTCCATCTTTAAATGTCGCTGTTTTAAATTCCGGGCGTGGGTCGCGGCCAGGTTTATCCAGTTCTTTAATGATGTCAGTGATGGTAGGGACACCAAAGTTTTCGTCAGCGAACTCAGCTGGATTAATGCTTTTTAAGAAACTGCTGTTGCCAATGATCTGGTCAACCGATTTCTGGTGCATGCTGCCAATTTTTTCAACCAGTGGATATGCTTCAGGGTGAACGGCAGAGGCATCAAGCGGATTTGAGCCATTGCTGATACGTAAAAAACCTGCAGCTTGTTCATAAGCTTTTGGCCCTAACCGAGGTACCTTTAATAAATCTTTACGCTGCATAAAACGGCCATTGCTGTCGCGATAGACCACAATGTTCTGCGCCAGAGTTTTATTCAGGCCCGCCACACGTGCCAGTAAGGGAACCGATGCGGTGTTTAAATCAACGCCAACGGCGTTTACACAGTCCTCAACCACAGCGTCTAGCGACTTTGTCAGCAAGCTTTGGTTGACGTCATGTTGATATTGGCCAACACCGATTGCTTTGGGTTCAATTTTTACCAGTTCTGCCAGCGGATCTTGTAAACGACGGCCAATCGACACCGCACCACGCAGCGATACATCTAAATCAGGGAATTCCAGTGACGCTAATTCTGACGCTGAATAAATCGACGCACCGGCTTCAGATACCATAACTTTCGTCAGGCGTTGTTCTGGCAGCATCTTGATGACATCGCCGGCTAGCTTGTCCGTTTCACGGGAGGCGGTACCATTACCGATGGCGATCAGTTCGACTTTGTATTGTTTGCAATAAGCAGAGAGTGTTTTGACCGATTTATCCCACAAATTTTGCGGGGCATGCGGGAAAATAGTGGTGTTCGCAACGAGTTTACCGGTTTCATCAACCACTATCACTTTAACGCCGGTACGTAGACCCGGGTCCAAGCCTAAGGTTGCGCGCATACCTGCCGGAGCTGCCATCAGTAAGTCTTTCATATTGCGGGCGAACACTGCGATAGCTTCAACTTCTGCTTTTTCACGCAGTTCACCAAGCAAATCGTTTTCCAATTGTAGATGAAGCTTCACTTTCCAGGTCCACTGGACGACAGTGCGCATGAAGGCATCACCGGCACGGTTTTGCTGACGTAACTGGAAATGGCTGGCAATCATTTGTTCGCAGTTTGCATGTGCATTTTCATCATCTGCGTCTGGCTGTAATTGCAGGTTTAAACACCCTTCATTGCGACCGCGAAACATTGCTAACGCACGATGAGAGGGGATGTTTTTCCAAACTTCCTGATGACTGAAATAGTCGCGGAACTTGGCTCCTTCGGCTTCTTTACCCGCCACCATGCTGCTTTTCAGGACGGCATACTGCGCCAAATGCCGGCGTAATTTGGCCAGTAGTTCAGCATCTTCTGCAAAGCGTTCCATCAAAATGTACTTCGCGCCATCCAGCACTGCTTTTGTATCAGCAAAACCAGCCTCAGCATTTATATAGGTTGTAGCCGCTGTCTCCGGAGCAAGATCTGGATCGGCCAGCAAAGCGTCAGCCAATGGCAATAAACCAGCTTCAATTGCAATTTGACCTTTGGTCCGGCGTTTGGCTTTATAGGGCAGATATAAATCTTCTAATCGGGTTTTATTGTCTGCCGCCAGAATGTCACGTTGCAATTCCGGCGTGAGTTTATTTTGTTCCTGAATGGTTTTCAGAATCACCTGGCGGCGATCTTCCAGTTCACGTAAGTAAGTCAAACGCTGATCAAGCAGACGTAATTGGGTATCATCAAGTCCACCTGTGACTTCTTTACGGTAGCGGGCGATAAATGGCACCGTAGAGCCTTCATCCAACAGCGCGATGGCTGCAGCGACCTGTTCGGCACGTGCCGATATTTCCAAAGCGATTTGATTGACAATCAATGACATAACTTCATATTCCTTGTGGTCTGCACCTTTTAACTCGCGATACAGACTGGATAACAACGCAGATGGTCGGTATTGTCTATCTTCAGCGACAAAAAATCCAATGTTGTTACCTGATGCCGTTAGTCGGCAACCGCAAATCGGCGTGCCTAACCACCAAATAATATCATTCTACCTGCCGATGCAGAAATGGCAGTTGTATTGATATTGCCCATGCACCCCTTTCATTGACGACTATGTTTTAAAGGTGGATTTGAGGTATAACCGCGTATTCAATGTATTGATTTAGGGTTCAAAAGACAGGAAATGAAGCCGTGAAAGTAAAACCGCCCATCATAAAAACCAAGCTGATTACCCGTGAAGGTTTTAATGCGCTCAAAGCAGAGCATGACGAACTTTGGTTTAAAAAACGGCCGGAAGTGACCAAAATTGTCAGTTGGGCTGCCAGCTTAGGCGACCGTTCCGAAAATGCAGACTACACCATGAATAAGCGTTTGTTAAGGCAAATTGATAGCAGAATCAGATATTTAAGAAAACGCTTAGAGGATTTGAAAATTGTCGATTATTCTCCACAGCAGGCTGGGCGAGTATTTTTTGGCGCCTGGGTCGAAATTGAAGATGACGCCGGTCAGGTGCTGAAATTCCGGATTGTCGGGCCTGATGAAATTTATGGCCGTACTGATTACATCTCAATTGATGCGCCGATGGCCCGCGCCCTGTTGAAGAAACAAGTGGATGACAGTTTTGTTGTACAGACGCCAACGGGTGCAAAGGAATGGCTGGTGATGGATATTCAGTATCCGGCAACTGGTGAACAACCACCGTCCCCAACCTAACTATTATCACCCGCTATTCAGCTGCAATTAACAGGAACTTGCTAATTTCAGAGCCTACGAAGGTTCAAACATGGCGGCGGGGGAGTGATGAAAAAATTAGTGTTCATAACTTGGTTGATGATAGGGATGACGGGCAGTTCGTTGGTGCATGCGGATGAAGAGCAGGATTATTATCAATGTTTATTGGAGCACCAACCCAAGGTGCAATTAGATCAAGTCGTGATAAGGGTCCGGCAGGCGTGCGATAAAGTGCATCGTGATAATTTAATGTTACCGCGTAAAAAAGCCTATTTTAAGTGTGTTTTAGACTATTTACCGCCAGTGGAAACCGAGAGTGCGGTGCAAGACGTGCTTGGTGCTTGCGCCAACCGGCATGATTTTAAAAGGTCATCTGAAGGCCTTTAATCCCCAGCGGTCCTTGAAAAATTTGACATGATTTGTAACACACAAAGCCTGGACGGCATGTCGCCGTCGGGGCTTTTTGGTTTATAGTGATAAAAATTGTTACAGGGTCACCGCTTATGCAAACTCAAGAAACCACCAAAATTCTGGTCGTCGATGACGACATGCGGTTACGTTCGTTATTAGAGCGTTATCTGGTAGAGCAAGGTTACATTGTTCGCAGTGTGGCGAATTTTGAGCAAATGGCCCGATTGATGGAGCGTGAAAACTTCCACATGCTGGTGCTGGATCTGATGTTGCCAGGTGAAGACGGTTTGTCGATTTGCCGCAAATTGCGACAACAAGAAAATGAAATTCCAATCATTATGCTGACGGCGAAAGGTGATGAAGTTGATCGGATCATCGGCTTGGAAATGGGCGCTGATGACTACCTACCCAAACCGTTTAATCCGCGTGAGCTGTTGGCCCGGATCCGCGCCGTGCTGCGACGTAAATCAAAAGAATTGCCTGGTGCGCCAACGCAGGAAGAAACGCTGGTCAAATTTGGTCCTTTTAGTTTTAACCTCGCCACCCGTGAAATGAAAAAAGACGATCAGCTGATGCCGTTGACCAGTGGTGAATTTGCGGTGTTAAAAGTGTTAGTGAGTCATGCGCGTGAACCTTTGTCGCGCGACAAGCTGATGAATATGGCGCGCGGCCGCGATTATTCGGCAATGGAGCGGAGCATTGATGTACAGGTTTCCAGGCTGCGCCGGATGATAGAAGATGATCCAGCGAACCCACGCTATATTCAGACCGTTTGGGGTTTGGGTTATGTGTTTGTGCCGGATGGTGTCGCTAGCTAAATGCGAGTCTTACCACGCAGTGCCTTTGGCAAAACCGTTTTTCTGATTGGCTTTTTGTTGCTGATCAACCAGTTAGTCTCATACTTTCTGGTTGCGGTTTATGTGATCCAGCCATTTTTGCAGCAAACAAACCATTTGATTGCCAAGCAGATCAAAGTGGTATTTATCGATGTTGGCTATGACGATATGGTGTTGTCCGAGCAGCTGAATAAAAGGTTCCAGCAAGCAACAGGCATAGATGTTTACAACGAAACACAGGCGCTGCAGCACGGTTTACAACAAGCGATTTTTTACCAATCTTTTTCTGATGAAATGTCACGGGAACTTGGTGGCGACGCAGAAGTGCGCATTGAACAAAGTAAGAGTTTTGTGTTTTGGGTGAGACCCCCACAAGCGCCTCAATATTGGGTTCGTATTCCCCTCAGCGGTTTAAATGATACTGACTTTAAACCATTACAAATTTACATTTTGTTGATTGGTTTTTTGAGTGTGGCTGGCGGTTGGTGGTTTGCAAGACAATTAAACCGACCGTTGCAGGGGTTGCAGCAGGCAGCGCTAAAGGTTGGACGTGGCGATATTCCGGAGCCTTTACCTGAAGTGGGATCCAGCGAAATCATTGCTGTGACGCGGGCCTTTAATCATATGGCCAAAGGTATTAAGCAACTGGAAAAAGATCGGGCGTTACTGATGGCGGGGGTATCGCATGATTTACGGACGCCACTAACCCGCATTCGTTTAGCCAGTGAAATGATGAGCGAACCGGACAGCTGGATCCGCGATGGCATCGCCAATGACATCGACGATATGAATGCCATTATCGATCAGTTCATCAATTACATTCGGCATCACAAAGAAGAAGTGTTAAGCGACGAAGACTTAAATGTACTGGTGAGCGAGCAAATCAGTGCTGAGCGCTTACAACAACGTGAAGTTGTAACCGAATTGGCCAGTCACCTGCCGTTGGTACCCTTGCGTCGCATTGCGCTTAAAAGGGTGCTCACCAACTTGATTGAAAATGCCTTTAAGTATTCTGATGGCAGTATTGTGGTCAGTACCGGATATGAAAAAGGCAGTCAGCGGGTGTATGTACAGATTAGGGATCATGGTCCTGGTATTCCTGAAATGCAGATGGCGCAGATGTTTGAACCCTTTACGCAAGGGGACATAGCCCGCGGCAGTTCGGGCTCTGGTTTAGGTCTTGCGATCATCAAGAAAATTGTCGATATGCATCACGGGGAGATCACTTTGCATAATCATGCTTTTGGCGGATTAGTGGCGACTGTGTATCTTCCGATCAAAAATCGCGAGAAAGCCAGCAGCTAGTGAGATTTGGTCACGTGCTGAGACTTGCGTGTGTTGGTTTGAACGCCAGTCAATATACACAACCAGTTGTATGGAATTCGCTTGGATGTCGGTTGAATCTCGATGCACAATAAAAAAGCGCCAATAGGCGCTTTTTTATTGTGCGAAGTCATGTAAATACAACATTCGCCATTTGATGACTACTTAGACTCAGGCTTTAGGGCCTGCATTGCGGATCGCTTCAGAAACATCATATTTTTTGAAGTTGTTCGCAAATTCCGCCGCCAATTTCGCTGCGTATTCATCATATTGAGCTTTGTCGGCCCAGGTATCGCGTGGGTTTAACAGCGTAGAATCAACACCTGGGATCGCCACTGGAATATTCAGGTTCAGTTGTGGCAAATGGGTCGTCTCAACTTTCGCTAATTCACCCGACACAATAGCGTCGATGATGGCGCGGGTGGTCGGAATTTCAAAACGTTTACCTTCACTGTGCGGGCCGCCAGTCCAACCGGTGTTTACCAGGTAGACCTTGCTACCAAATTCGCGGACACGCTTGATTAGCAGCTCTGCATACACACCCGCTGGGCGTGGGAAGAACGGAGCACCAAAACAAGTTGAGAAGGTAGATTCAATCGCTGCCGTCGAACCAATTTCAGTCGAACCCACTTTAGCAGTGTAACCACTGAGGAAGTGGTATGCGGCGGCTTCTTCAGACAATACTGAAACCGGCGGTAAAACGCCTGAAACGTCACATGTCAGGAACACTACCGCACGTGGCTCGCCAGCACGATTTGCCAGTACACGTTTTTCTACGTGTGCTAATGGGTAAGCGGCACGGCTGTTTTGCGTGAGGCTAGCGTCTTTATAATCTGGCGTGCGGTTATCGTCCAGCACGACGTTTTCCAAAATGGTACCAAAACGGATGGCATCCCAAATGACAGGTTCGTTTTTCTTCGACAGGTCGATACATTTGGCGTAACAACCACCTTCGATGTTAAACACGCTGTTTGGCGCCCAACCATGTTCATCATCACCGATCAGATTGCGCTTTGGATCAGCTGACAATGTCGTTTTACCCGTACCTGACAGACCAAAGAATAAGGTGACATCACCTTCATCACCGACATTCGCCGAGCAATGCATTGGCAGTACGCCTTTGGCTGGCAACAAGAAGTTCTGGACTGAAAACATGGCTTTTTTCATTTCGCCGGCGTAACGCATGCCCGCTAACAGCACTTTGCGATCAGCGAAATTAATCATGACCGTGCCATCTGAATTGGTACCGTCACGCTCTGGTACACAAGTAAAACCAGGCACATTGATGATTTGCCATGCCGCCTTATCAGCAACATTCCACTGTTCAGGGGTAATAAATAAGTTTTTTGCAAACACATGTTGCCAAGCAGTTTCGGTATGGACGACCACTGGCAGGTAGTGCTCAGGATCGGCACCTACTTCTAAATGAGAAACAAAATGTTCAACATCAGACAGATAAGTTGCAGCTTTGTCCCATAAGGCGTTAAAGACATCAGCTGAAACCGGCTGGTTCACATTGCCCCATTGAATATCTTGTTCAGTGGTTGCTTCTTTGACGATATAACGGTCTTTAGGTGAACGACCAGTACGATGACCAGTTTTAACCACTAATGCGCCGTTATCGGCCAAAATACCTTCCTGACGACGAATGGCGTGTTCTACCAAATCGGCGACGGTTAAATCGACGTGACGAATAGTTTGAGCGGTCATTATCAGCTGACTCCTTGGGGACAGAGTTTGTGTTGTAGGTAGTAGATGTTTTCACCGCATTCTACTGTAACTCAACAGTTTCGGCGACAGAAAGTTTGCGTTATGCGACTAAAATCGTGGTCTGACGAGCGATAATTGGCAATTAATGAATATTAATTCACATTTTTATGCTGATGTGGTCGTTTAATTTGGTTTGGCGTAATAATTATTACAAGGTGACTTACGAAAATATATTCGTTATGACCTGTAAATCAACATGAGGAAATTGAGAAAAAATGCATTTAGTTAACTGAGTATAGGATAGGTGGTAATTTCAGCAGCAGATTGTATTAATGTGCGAACGAACACTGCAGCAACCTCAGTGATAGTAAAAGCAACATATATAGTTGGTAGTCGCGATTTGACTGCCAACTATATATGTTGTGCTAAAGGGGGAATGCAAATGACGTTTAAAATATATCGTTATTATTTAACTCTTTAGAAATTTCTCGCCAGCTGAATTAACGCCGGAGCATCAAAGTTGTATGTGGTATTACAGTACTCGCAACAAATTTCCAATTTGCCTTCGGCAATATGTTCTTCAATGGCCACTTGACCTAAACTGATGATCGCCGCTTCACATTTTTCACGTGAGCAGCCACAGACAAATTCCACGCTCTGGGCTGGAAACAACTCAACGACTTCTTGATGAAATAACCGAAACAGCATGTCTTCAGCCGACAGCTGTAGTAGTTCATCAGCGGTGATGGTATCTGCAAGTGTCACAATGTCAGCAAAATCAGCTTTGGCTTGTTCCTGGTCTACCGGCAGCACCTGCAACAACATACCGGCGGCTTTGGCGTGACCCATTTGAATATCAGTGTGTAAATAAATTCGGGTTGGCAGTTGTTCTGATTGATTAAAATAGGCTTCCAAAGTTTCAGTCAGGCTATTGCCGGTAATTGGGATCACGCCTTGATAACGTTCGCCTTGATCCGGAGTCACAGTGACCAGTAAAAATCCTTCGCCAATTAAATCAATAAAGCTATCACCCTTAATCTCGCTTTGCATCCGCACGACACCGCGAAATTGCTGGTGATTGTTACCGTTTACGGCAGCAAATTTAACCGGACCATCGCCTTGCACTTGCACGGCAATATTGCCTTCGAATTTGAGCGTTGCGGTTAACAAGCTGGTGGCTGCCACTAATTCTGCCAATAACTGTTTAACCGGCAGGGCGTATTGATGGTTTTGCAGCATCAAATCCAGACTTTGCGCGACTTTGACGATTTCGCCACGGACATCTTTTTCGCGAAATAAAAAACGTACCAGTTGATCAGACTGACTCATAACACCCTCATTGTTGAGATTTTAGTAGTAACAGTTGTCGCCGCATTTTTTTGTCGGGTTTGCTATCCGGATGCGGCGCAAACAACAAATTCATTTTGCGAAGTTCGCTGCGCTCGGCGCGCATTTTGATACTTTCGTCAGTTTCTTCATAGAGTTGCTGCGCAAGCGGCGCTGCCAGCCGTTTCTCGGATAAACCTTTAACGAGCACGATACGTTCGTCAGTTCCTTGAGTCAGCTTAATCGTAGCTCCTAGCTCGACGTTGCGGCTGGCTTTGCAGCGTTGCCCATTATACTGAACTTTCCCACCATCAATCATGTCTTTTGCCAGGCTTCTCGTTTTATAAAAGCGACAAGCCCATAACCATTTATCTAATCGTAATATGACTGTGGTATCGTTCGGCTTTGCGGTTGCGTTTGACATCAATAATCCCCGTAAATAGCTGGCGCGACCATACCATAAAGCGTAGTCTGCCTCCATTGCGGCCGGTGGCTTTTATGTCGGTTTGTGGTGTGTTTTTGCGGATGTGAAGCTTATCGTTAGTTGTTATTTTTTAGTAAATTCCCAGCCTGCCCTTGTTGATAGTGGTACAACTGAGTAAGATTGAAATTGAACGAGAACAGAATAAGAAACAATGAATTTGCGCACTTTAAATCAAATTGACTGGGTGACCATGGCAACTCGCTTTGCTAAGCGTCTGCCAGCACAACAACTCAACAGGCTTTTTAGTTTGGTGTTGGTGTTATTGTTGGCATGGCTGGCGGCACGTATAACTTGGTTGCTCAGTCCTGAGCCCGTCGCTTCTTCACAAATTCAGTTGGATTCATTGCCGACCCTGCAAGCGACAGGCTCCCCCTCACTGGATTCTTTATTAGCGGCCCATCTGTTCGGCAAGTATGAAGAAAAACCTGCTACACCAGCACCGGTCACTGCCGTCACCGAAGCGCCAAAAACCAATCTTAATTTAAAACTGACGGGCGTCGTTGCCACGAAAAATCAGCCAGAGCAAGGCACTGCCATTATTGACAGCAATGGTGTCGAACAGGTGTATGCGGTGGACGAACAAATTGAAGGCACCAGTGCCAGTCTGAAGCAAGTGCTGGAAGACCGGGTGTTGTTGCAAGTCAGTGGCCGTTTCGAAACCCTGATGTTGGATGGTTTGGAATATCAGCAATTAAGTAATGAAAACGCGCCTGTCGATGAAAGCTTACAAGAAGTGCAACCGGCTCCGGAGCCAATGGAATATAGCCCGGCGCAAGCGGATTTAAATACCGTCCGGCAGGAGATGTTGGCAGAACCGGCCAAGTTTTTTGACTATGTTCGGGTAACACCGCGCCATCGCAACGGTCAGATGTACGGTTATGCGTTATTGCCGGGAAAAGACCCTGAATTATTCGCCCGCATGGGCTTAATGCCGAATGACGTGGCAATCGAAATTAATGGCGTGCGACTGAATGACATGCAGCAGGCCTATGGCATCATCAATGAATTACGCGAGGCAAAAGAAGCCTCAATCAAAGTGGAACGTGACGGTGAGATTAAAGATGTTTTATTTAGTCTGTCACAATAACTATCAGCTAATAATGGTTCGCACTCAATGAATGTAAAGTCAATCCGTCGTCCGGCATCCTTGTCCTGGCTGGGCGCAGGCGCCCTGGCCCTCCTGAGTTTTTTTGCGGCAGCCGTTGAATATCAGCCAAACTTCAAAGGCACCGAGATCAACGAGTTCATCAACATCGTCGGTAAAAACCTCAATAAAACCATCATTGTCGACCCGCAAGTGCGTGGCCGGATCAATGTCCGCAGCTATGAAATGCTGAATGAAGCCCAGTATTACCAGTTTTTCCTCAACGTGCTGGAAGTGTATGACTTCTCGGTGGTGGAAATGAAAAGTGGCGTGCTGAAAGTGGTTCGGCAAAAAGACGCCAAAATGTCGAATATCCCGGTAGTCGGTGACAATAACGGTGGCATTGGTGACGAAATGGTCACCCGCGTGGTACAGGTGAAAAACGTCTCTGTACGCGAATTAGCGCCGTTGCTGCGGCAGTTCACAGACCAGGCAGGCGGTGGTCATGTGGTCAATTACGACCCATCCAACGTCATTATGATGACTGGCCAGGCTGAAGTGGTAAACCGTTTAGTCGACATCATTCAGCGGGTGGACAAAGCTGGTAATCAGGACATCGAAATCATCAAACTGAGCTTTGCTTCGGCGGGCGAAGTGGTGCGGATTTTAGATAATATTTATAAAAAACAAGGGCAGGGTGACCAGCCAGAGTTTTTGATCCCAAAAATTGTCGCCGATGAGCGCACCAATAGCGTCATCGTTTCTGGTGAATTACAAGCGCGGCAGCGGGTAGCTGAAATTGTTAAACGGCTGGATGCGCAACAGGAAAATCAGGGCAATACCCGGGTTTATTATCTGAAGTACGCCAAAGCAGAAGATTTAGTCAAAGTACTGCAAGGCGTCAGTAATTCGATGGTGGCAGCACAAGCGGCACCAGCTCAAGGCCAAGGCGCCGCACAAGGCCGCAGCACTGGCGGTCGCAGTGATGTCAGTATTGAAAGCCACACCGAAAGTAATTCGATTATTGTCACAGCGCAACCGGATATGATCCGAAGCTTAGAAGACGTGATCCGGCAGATTGACGTGCGCCGCGCGCAGGTATTGGTTGAAGCTATTATTGTTGAAGTGGGTGAGACCGCCGGTGTTAACTTAGGCGTGCAGTGGATTAGTGCTGAAGGTGGCATGCAGCAGTTTAGCAATTCAGGTGCGCCGATTACATCAATTGCTGCGGGTGCTGCGGCTGCACGTAAAGTGACGCCACCACCTAGAGTCGTTCAGTCGACTATTCCTGGAGTTCCGAGTGAAACGGTACAAGATCCGGATACTCCGGGTGATTATACGACTTTAGCGGCAGCGCTTGCTGGCGTGAACGGTACCATGCTCGGGATTGTCAAAAATGACTGGGGCGCTATTTTGCAAGCGGTTGCCAGCGATAGTAATTCTAATATCCTCGCGACGCCGCACATCACCACGCTAGACAATCAGGAATCGTATTTTATTGTCGGTGAAGTGATCCCAATCAAAACCACCACCAGTCCAGGCCAAAGCGGTGGTAATCCGTTTACGACCTTGGATCGGCAGGAAGTGGGTATCAAATTAAAAGTGACGCCGCAAATTAATGAAGGCAATGCGGTGAAGCTGACGATTGAACAAGAAGTATCGGGCCGCGCCGGTGAAATTGAAGGCAACCCAATCATCAGTAAACGTGAAATTAAAACCCCAGTCATGGCCGAAGATGGCGCCACGGTAGTTCTGGGCGGTTTGATCGACGAAGACGTGCAGGAAAGTGAATCTAAAGTTCCGCTGTTAGGTGATATCCCCATTCTTGGCCAGTTATTCCGTTCCACCAGTACCACCAAGCGTAAACGCAATCTGATGGTATTTATCCGTCCGACCATTATGCGCGAAGGTGGTGTGATGAACGAGGTGAGCCAGCGTAAATACAACTATATGCGCGCGCAACAACTAACCGAGCAAGACAATGGCATTAAATTGATGCCTGCGTCCGACAAGCCTGTGATGCCGGTGTGGGGGCAGGAGCGTCAATTGCCGCCAGAAATTCAGAAAAAACTGGATGAAATGGAACCGATCAAAAAATACGAGCAGGAACAGCACTAAATGGCTGGCTTGGAACTGGAGACTGAACTGCGCAGTGCTGAATTGTCGTCAGCTGTGGCAGATTTACCTGCGCAAGTGAGCGCGCGGGTACGGTTGCCATTTGGTTTTGCCAAGCGGCATGGGGTGTTGTTGCAGCATGTTGCTGACAGCTGGCAGTTGTTGATCAACCCCAACACCAATGCTGCAGCGTTATTAGAAGTGCGGCGGGTGATAGCGCAGCCTTTTGCCGTGCAAAAACTCAGTGCTATCGAGTTTGAAGCCATGTTGGAAGCTGCGTATCAGCGAGATTCCAGCGAAGCGCAGCAAATAATGGAAGACATTGGCAATGAAGTGAATTTAGCTTCATTGGCCGATGAGATCCCGGAAACTGAAGATTTATTAGAAAACGAAGATGATGCGCCGATTATCAAG
>JAHJNE010000011.1 GCA_018820995.1 Gammaproteobacteria bacterium
CGCTGGAACTGTTTTTTGGTTTACGCGAAATGTCACAGCTAAAGAAAAAGCCGTCCACTTCCGAATTAATTGACTGGCTGAAATTACTGTTGGCAGAACAAATTTCAGCTGAAACGCTTGCACATAGTAAGCAGCAAGGCGGGGTGATGCCGCTTTATGGGGCTTTATTGAAAAATGAGCAGGATGTGGCTCTGGTCGAGAAATTACTGTTTATGGCAAAGCGCCAGGGACGTTGAGCCGATGCTGATTGATTTTTTCTTGCTGGTGCGTCGATACGGTGTTCCGGTCAGCATCACCGAGTGGTTGGATTTACTTAAAGCGCTGCAGCAACAGTTGGTATTCGCCGACGCTGAGCAGTTTTATCAGCTGGCACGGCTGTGTCTTGTCAAAGACGAAGTGCATTTTGATAAATTTGATCGCGCTTGTGCCGAGTATTTTCAAGGCGTTACAGAAGTTGATTTAGCAAGTGCTATCCCCGAAGCCTGGATGATCCCGGGTTTACTGCGGCAATTATCTGATGACGACAAAGCCGCTTTGCAAAGCCTCGGTGGTCTTGAGCAATTGCTTCAAGCCTTTAAAGAACGGTTGAAGGAGCAACAAGAACGTCATGCCGGTGGCAATAAATGGATAGGCACCGGCGGCAGTTCGCCTTTTGGTGCTTATGGTTTTCATCCCGAAGGTCTTCGCGTGGGGCAACAGGGCAGTGGTCAGCGTAGGGCAGTGAAAGTCTGGGATCAGCGGCAGTTTCAAGATTTAGATAGCAAAGCTGAACTGAATAACCGCAGTATGAAATTAGCATTGCGTCAGTTGCGGCGTTTTGCCCGGACCGGTGCGCAACAAGAACTTGATTTAGCAGGTACTATTGCCGCGACCTCCAAACAAGCGGGTTTACTTGAACTCAAGTTTCAAGCCGAGCGCCACAATGCGATCAAAGTGTTGATGTTATTTGATATCGGTGGTTCGATGGACGACCATGTTGAGCAAGTCCAACAATTATTTGCCGCTGCCCACACTGAGTTTAAACAGCTCGAGTTTTTTTATTTTCACAATTGTATCTATGAACATGTCTGGAAAAGTGCCAAACGCCGGCCGCAGGATATGATGTCCATTGAGACCCTTATCCATACATACGGTGCTGATTACAAAGTAATTTTTGTCGGTGATGCCACCATGGGGCCTTATGAAATTAGCTATCCGGGCGGCAGTGTTGAACATTTTAATGCCGAAGCCGGCGAGGTGTGGATGAAGCGATTGTTAGGCCACTTTTCAAAGGCGGTTTGGCTGAATCCGCAGCCTCCGGCTTGGTGGGGGCATTATGCTTCTATCAATTTAATTCAGCAGTTAATGCAGCAACGAATGTATGATTTGTCGCTTGATGGATTGTCTAAAGCGATTCGGAATTTATTGCATAAGTAATTGGTTATGATGTAAAAAAATGTCATTAATAGCCTTTAATAGATTGTTTACAGCAAAGGTTAAACCTCGGTAAGATGACTGCAATACCTTTTGTCGTTTGCAGCTTGTATTGGTGTTGATGTCAGCTTTTTACAAAGTGTATTTGCAAAATAGTGATAGTTGATTTTTTGTTAGTAAGGCAGGGACCGAGGGCACAAGTATGCATTCAAACAAAATTGGCAAAGCGGTCGAAGCGGTCGAAGCAAATTCTGGTACTGCACTTAGTGCCAAAGAGTCCCGGGAGATCATTACCCCTTATGCCTTTCATGTGGCACCTGATTTACTTGGGGTGCCGCTTGCGAGTCCAACCCGTCGTGGACTTGCGATGGCAATTGACGGGCTCATCATTGCCGGACTCGCCTCTGCGAGTATGGTGTTTATTCTGCCTTTGTTAGTCTATTTAATTTGGCTGCGACTAAAACTACAAAAATATGGTCAAGTTTTACTCCTGATAGTGCTTGGTTTTATTACTGCAACATCCGCAGAATACGCGCCCGAGTTGTTATTTGACCGGCCTGCTCAGACCCATGATTCGAGTGAACTTGACATTGAGACCACGGCGCAAATTGCCATTTCTGCAGTCACGCTTGGTAAAGAGAATTGCCACGAAGGTTGTGTGGCGAAAGAGCTAAAATCAGTGCGGAGGTTGTTGCAAAAAACACAAGTGAGTCGCGAACTGGCAACGGATTTATTACAGGACTTACTAGAGAATAGCCAGTTAACCGCTGAGCGTCAGAGCGATATGTTGCAGGAAGTACTGAAGAATTACCCGATGTCTGATGCACAAGCAACTAACATTAAAGAAGCCGCAAAATCAGAAAGCACATCGAATGTTTGGTATTTACCTGATCAAAATACCAAAAGCATTTTGGAATGGGTCAAGGGTGTATTGCAGGATCTGGGTATTGGTTTTGGTTGGGCTGTCTTTTATTTTACTGTATTGGTGGGTTGGACCAATGGCCAGACCGTTGGTAAAAAAATGTTCAAAATTAAAATTGTACGCCTGGATGGACAGCCATTAGATTTATGGCAGGCTTTTAGTCGTCAGGGCGGCTATGGTGCCGGTTTTGCCACAGGCTTATTGGGGTTTTTACAAATATATTGGGATCCGAACCGGCAGGCGATTCAGGACAAAGGCTCGGGCACTGTTGTGATCCGTTTAAATAAACCACGTCAACCACTTCATCATTAGCTTTTTTTACAAAATAATTTCAACCACGATGAACGGATTGGGGGTCATCATTTTCAC
>JAHJNE010000119.1 GCA_018820995.1 Gammaproteobacteria bacterium
AAAGTACCTGGCGCGCGGGAAAGCGGGTTATGTACCGAATAATTGGGTTGAACTCGCCACTGCGGTGCAGTGGATCCACGATGCCGGCGGTATTGCGGTATTAGCGCACCCATTAAAGTACAACCTCAATGGCAAGTGGCTGACCAAGTTAATGCGCGAATTTGCATTGGCTGGTGGGAATGCCGCCGAAGTCGCATCACCGCAGCAAACGCCTGTTCAAAAACGCGAAATCTGGCGCTTGTGTCAGTTGTTCGAATTAACCGCCTCAGTCGGCTCAGATTTTCATCAGCCAACGGATTGGAATGAGCTTGGCCGTGGCTTGTATATGACCGACGATATTATTCCGTTGTGGCGTGATTGGACCTTTGACGAAAGCCTGTTTAGTTTGAATACCGTCGCGCCAGTTGAAGGCAGCTCTCCAGCAGTTTTAAACTAACTCGCTGCGGTTTGTGCTGAGGGATTGAGGTTGGGGATTGGGCGCTTGAATTATCGCTAAATCCTTGCTATTGCTAATAAAAGAAATTTTCATCTTCGATTTCTTCTGTAAAAATTTTCACTGCGCTGGCAGAGGCCGGCAGGGAGCAACCATGAGCCAGTTTTTTTATGTTCATCCGGAAACACCGCAAAGTCGCTTGCTCAAACAAGCGGTTCAGATCATCAAACAAGGCGGCGTGGTGGTGTATCCCACTGATAGTGGTTATGCGCTAGGCTGCCATATCGGCGATAAAGCCGCGATGGAGCGAATTTTACAAATCCGCCAAATCAGTGGTGATCACCATTTGACGTTGATGTGCCGTGATTTATCCGAATTGTCGGTCTATGCCAAAGTTGAAAACACCGCCTTTCGCCTCCTGAAAAATAATACCCCAGGGGCTTATACCTTCATTTTGCGCGGCACTAAAGAAGTGCCAAAACGCTTATTAAACGAAAAGAAAAAAACCATTGGATTGCGCATCCCTGATCATAAAATTGCGTTGGCGCTGTTGCAGGAACTCGGTGAGCCTCTGATGTCGACCAGTTTAATTCTGCCGGGTCAGGAGCTCACCGAGTCGGATCCTGAAGATTTACGTGATCAACTGGAGCGCCAGGTTGATTTGATTATGCACGGTGGCGTGTTGCCTGGGAATCCAACCACAGTAATTGATTTATCTGACGATGTTGCCGTAGTGGTGCGTGAAGGCGCTGGTGATATCAGGCCGTTTCTGTAAAGGATGACGACCACAGCCTCAACTCGTTCCGCGGCATTGCCCAGTGCTGATGCACTGTCGCCATTGACGGTACAACCACCGCTACCACTGGCGTTTGTGCGGGGTGAAGCGGTGCATCTGCGGCCGGATGATTTATATATTCCACCAGATGCATTGGAAGTACTGTTGGAGGCGTTTGAGGGGCCACTGGATTTTTTGCTTTATCTAATCCGCAAACATAAGTTCGATATTGTCGATCTGCCAGTAAACGAAATTACCCGGCAATACATGGACTATATCGACTTAATGCAAGGGATGAATTTTGAACTCGCTGCTGAATATCTGGTGATGGCAGCGATGCTGGCAGAAATTAAGTCGCGCTTGTTATTGCCACGCCATGATCATCAATCGGAAACGGAGCTAGATCCAAGAGCTGAACTGATTCGACGGCTGCAGGAATATGAGCAATTTAAACAAGCGGCCACGGACTTGGACGCACAGCCGCGCCAGGATCGCGATTTCTTTCTGGTCAAGGCCGACTTAGCTGAGAATTTTGCGCCTTTGGTTATTTTACCTGAAGTCTCATTAGCTGACTTAGTGGCCGCATTAAGTGAAGTCGCTAAAAGGGTGAAAGATTTTCAGCATCACCATATTTCGAAAGAAAAATTATCGACCCGTGAGCGGATGAGTCGTATTCTGGAGCAACTCAGGGCAGGTCAGGGTTATCTGCTGTTTGAACAATGTTTCAGCCTGGACGAGGGGAAGGCTGGGGTAGTGGTCAGTTTTCTGGCGATTTTAGAACTGGTAAAAGAGAAACTGGTTTTACTTGAGCAAGTACAAGCCTATGGTCAGATCCATCTGAAATTGGCATAATAGCCGCCGTCACCAAGCGGCATCACTTCATCGCCAACAGGACCCCTGCATGGCCACCAAAATCAATGACAGTCAACTCGCGCAATTGCTCGAAGCAACTTTGTTTGCCAGCGAGCGGCCGTTGCTGCCGGATGAACTGATGGCAACGGTGTTGAGCGATTTCTCTATCAGTAACAAGAGATTGTTGCAGGTGCTGAAACAGCTGATGCTGGATTACCAGGGCCGTGGTATCGAACTGGTGTCAACCGCCAGCGGCTATCGTTTTCAGACTAAAAGTGAATGGAGCGAGTATCTCGCCCGGCTATGGCCAGAGCGTTCACCACGTTATTCGCGCGCTGTACTGGAAACATTGGCGTTAATTGCCTATCGTCAACCGGTCACCCGCGGCGAAATTGAAGCTGTGCGTGGGGTGACGGTCAGTAGCCAGATCATGCGGACCTTGCTTGACCGCGGTTGGGTCAAAGTTGTAGGGCACAAAGAAGTGCCGGGACGCCCGGGTTTATACGCGACCACTAAAGAGTTTTTAAATTATTTTGGGCTAAACGATTTAGCATCGTTGCCTGCCTTAACCGAGTTTTCAGCCCAGTCTGTGCTTAGCATGGAAACTGAAGCTCTTTTTGCCACTGCAGCGTCAGATCCAACTAATTTGCCAGGTACTCCTGCCTTGCAAACGGGCACTGCCAACACAGTCGGGATGACTGAGGAAGAAATATGAGTGAAAAATTACAAAAAATATTGGCACGTTCTGGTGTGGGTTCACGTCGCGAGATGGAAACGTGGATCAGTGCCGGCCGTGTCACCATCGATGGCAAATTAGCCACTTTGGGTGACCGGGTTTTGCCAACACAAGCAGTTCGGGTTGATGGTCATCCAGTCAAACTTGCTGCTGAAGCCGATCAGATTTGTCGAGTGATCGCTTACCATAAACCGGAAGGTGAAATTTGTTCCCGCACCGATCCGGAAGGTCGTCCAACTGTGTTTGACCGGTTGCCGAAAATTCGTGGTTCACGCTGGATTGCGATCGGCCGACTCGATATCAACACCTCAGGTTTATTGTTGTTCACCACGGATGGCGAACTCGCCAACCGTTTGATGCATCCCAAATTTGAAGTCGAACGGGAGTATGCGGTGCGGGTATTCGGTGAGGTCACTGATGCGATGATCCAGAAACTACGTACCGGTGTTGAACTCGAAGACGGTAAAGCGTCGTTTAAAAAAATTAAAGCCAGTGGCGGCGAAGGCATTAACAAATGGTTTAATGTTACTTTAACTGAAGGTCGCAACCGTGAAGTGCGCCGGATGTGGGAGTCACAAGGAGCAGTGGTGAACCGGCTGATCCGCGTTCGATACGGCGACTTGATGTTACCAAAACACTTACCGGCTGGCGGTTACACTGAATATGAATTAGAAGACGTCAACTATTTGCGCAAAGTTGTGCATATGGACTACGAAACTGAGACTCTGGCAAAACCAGAAGACAAAGAAGAACGCCGCCGTCGCATGGCTTCAATCAAAAGGGCTGTACGCAAGCATCAGATTTTACTGAAAAATCCTGAAGCAAAAGCCAAAGCAGATAAAGAAGCGGCAGAAAAGGCCAAACCTAAGAAACCAAGCAAACCGGTGTTTAAAGGGAAAAAACGGACCCGGGATTAATCGGTATTCGAATAAACGACTGTGTTTGTTACTTGGATTAAAAGTCTTACAGCACTTGTGCTGTAAGGCTTTTTTGTTAATGACGTTTTTAAAAATTGGTTCATCGATGAGAGATAACGGATTAGCTTAGCGTGTTAACTACGGTGTTTCGCAGGAAAAAAAAATAAGCCTGGACAACATTCGACACAGGCTTATTGAACGGAGAATTCGGTTAATAATAGATATCAGAGGCCTGGTGGATCTGCGGCTCGTCCTGTAAATCTTCGAAGCTAATGGCAAAATGTTGTTGATTATCGTTAATATCCTGCAAGTACACAGCTCTGTCCTGAGCATCAATCCAGCTGACAATCCCAACGCCTTTTTTACTTTGGCACAACATGCCGAGTTTCAGATCCTGCACATTCATTGCTTGGTCCTCATTCAGTTGATATTCAGTTAAGACTCTACAGGTTAGACGATGATTTTCGCTTTACAGATCTCCGACCAGTTGTATTTTTAGCTAAGCGTAGCAATTCAAAGTGAATTTATTTTTTCAGGAGGTGGAAAATAATCTGAATTTTGTGGTGTAGCCTAGAATTTCCATCGAATTTGGCAGCAATTTGGTTGCGATGAAATGGCTTGTTGCAGATTGCTAGCTTCGCAAATCAATCCGTTGATGAATATTGGTCCACTCATCTGGGAATTTACCTTGCAGAACGTAAGAAAAAGCGATGAGTTCAGCGATCAGCAGGTAGAGTTCCTTTGGAATTTGGTCGCCTAACTCAATCTGGCGTAGTAGTTTGCTCAGTTCTTCATCTTCATGGATGAGCACACCATGTTCGCGCGCCAGTGCAATAATCTCATCCGCTAATTCGCCGTGGCCTTTGGCAACGATTTTTGGCGCAGAATTACCATCGTAATGCAGTGCGATTGCCGCCTTTTCGTTGGCAGTCTTGCTGTAGCGTTTATCCGTCATACCCGCACCGCCAATAAACTGTTGCTGCGCGCGAAGAGCTGCTCTGGAATTTTACCAAGCTGACATTGCGCTTCGGTAACTTCCAAGCCTTGCATTTTTAACCGGTCTTTGAGTAAAGGCAAAAACTGCTCTGCGCTATTAACTATTTGTGCTTGCTCGGCATAAAACTGCAGGCTAACTTCAAGCCCGGTGAGTCGAACCTGCACCAATAAATGTCCTGCATCACCCAAATCGAACTTCATCGTTAACTGCCATTGTTGCCTTTTTGCTGCGCCTGCTTTGCCGTCCGCTTCCCGCTCGGTCAGTGCCAGCTCGGCAAAGCGGCTTTCGCCTTGTTGTACCAGCGGCAACTGGATAAACAGCGGTTGATGTTGCTGTGGACTTTGCGCTTGCTCGGCAGTAGCGAATTGTGCACCCTGCATTTTGCTGGCGTGACCCGCCAATTGTTTCAGGAGTTGGCCGGATTGAGTTTGATCTAGCTGCGCCACCAAATTTTGCAAACGTTGTGCCGGATTGGATTTTATGTCTGCATTGGGTTGGCCAGCCAGTCTGCCAAGCAGTAACTGTAATGCGACCGCCAAAGTGCTGGCACTGCTATTGGTCTGAGTCAATTGTTGCAACGGATTAAACTGTAGCGCCGCCGTGAGCTGCTGCTGTAGTTGTGCTTGTTGGATCGGTCTTGCTACGTCCAATGTTTGTGCTTTTAATTCTTTTAAAATGGCATTTACAGCGGGAGGTAAGTGCGGCAACTCCAGCAAAGGATCAACGGTTGGGTTTGATAGTGGTAGCCACTGTCGCCAGGCATTCGTCAGATCAACTTTGGCTGCGGGCATTTGTCCGGTCTGAGCAACATTGCTGTTTAGCGTGGGTGCTTGCTGCCATTGCACGGGGCGATTGAGCGCGGTGCTATCAATTTTAAGCGGTGTGCCCGAACCAGCATCGGCGCTGAGCTGCAATTGCCAGCCCGGCGATTTGCCGGTTGAGGGAACTGATTGCAATTGCCAATTGGTCAGTGAATGGCTATTTGCCCCCAGATGGGGCAGTTCAAGTTTTCCTAACTGCAGTTGGCCAGCATGATTGGTGAAGGCGCCCGGTTGCAGTACTTTCGCCAATTCTGGCAATAAAGCTGTTGTTTGCGCCGCGCTCAACACTTGTGGTTTTAAGGATTGTCCGGTCGCAGCTGCGGCCAAAGCATTTGCCTGTGCTGTCGTGGCGGGCTTTGCTGGATTAAGCTGGGTATTAAATAATGTTGGGCTCAGCACCGTGGCCGATTTGGTGGCTCCAATGCTGCCTTGGCCTTGCTCCGTTGCTTGTGTTGGTTGCTGTCGTGGATTAGCAACCGTCACGCTGATTTTGAGTTGGCCCTGCGCTAACTGTACGGTCAACTGCGCGAGTTTCGGCGGTTGTGCTGGCCAGTCGGCGGCACCATCAACCCAGGTTGCCGGAATTTGTAATTGTTGTTGATTCGGAAATGTCAGCAGCAATTGTTGCTGTTGACGTTGGATCTGTACCTGAACAGTCAGCGTCTGTTGTTGACTCCCAAGCAGTTGTAATAATTGTGATGGTTGCAATGGGATTTGTACTGCAGGTCGTTGGCTTTGTAGTTCGAGTTGGCCTGCTGCACTGGGTTGTAACTGAATTTGCAATTGCAGCGGTGTATTCGTCGCCGGTATTTGTGCACCCGGAGTTTGTGCCGCGGTCGATGTCGTCGCAGATTGTGCTTGCCCGGCCAACTGCCCTTGCAGCGTGACCTGGGTAGCCAGTGACTGATTTGGCGTCGACGTTTGCCCTTGTGGTGTACTTTGCAGCAACAAGGCGGTTTGTTGTGGTGTTAACTGAATTTGGACCGGACCTTGTGGCGTGACTACATGCAGTTGACCACCGCCGTCATTGCCAATATGCAGCAACGCCTGATAAAGCGTGTCAGGCGTGAGTTTCAGACTTTGTTGGCTGGCAGGTAGCCTGCTGGTGCCAATCTGTAACAATGCATCAAGATTGATCTGGTTCATTATTTCCGTCAGTTGCGATGGCTATCAAGGTTATAGCGCATTCGTATTCTACTGCCAATATGTTAAGATGCGCGCTGTTTTTTCGAAGAGTAGCGCCGACCCCGTGTTAACTGCCAGCAATCTTTGTTGTGTTCGCCAGGACCGCATTTTGTTCGAAGCTGTCAACCTGCAATTGGCAGCGGGTCAGCTATTACAGATTGGCGGTAAAAACGGCGCCGGTAAAAGTAGTTTATTGCGAATTTTGGCCGGCCTTGCCCGTCCCGATGAAGGCGCTGTTTTGTGGCAACATCAGCCAATAGACGACAGCGACTTCCCTCAAAACCTATGTTTTATTGGTCATTTAAGTGGTGTTCAACCGCAGCTTACGGCCTTGGAACATCTCGAGTTCTGGCAAGCGGCCTTTGGTCTGCAACCTGCCGATGGCTACCGTGTTTTGGCTACTTTGGGTTTGGCAGGTCTTGAAGACATTCCGTGTCAATTATTATCAGCCGGACAGCAACGTCGGGTGTCGTTAGCCAGATTATGGTTAACCCAACGGCTGTTGTGGATATTGGACGAGCCTTTTACCGCGCTGGATCAGTCAGCCATTGTGTTGTTACAACAAAAATTTACCGAACATTTGTCGCGTGGTGGCGCTATTATCCTGACCACGCATCAGCCATTAACCCAGCATTTTCCCGAGGCACAACTATTGGAGCTCGCTTACCGATGGTGATGTTTAAAGCGGCCTTTGTCCGGGAATGGCGGTTGTTGGCGCGACAAAAAGCCGATTGGCTCAATCCATTGATGTTTTTCCTTATTGTTTTAACACTATTTCCGCTGGGGATTGGTGCCAAACCCAATCTATTAGCGGAAATTGCACCTGGAATTATCTGGATTGCCGCGCTGCTAAGTGTACTGCTCGGGGCGGAACGGTTATTCAAAGACGATTTTCGGCAAGGGGTACTGGAGCAACTCGTGGCTGCAGACGAACCGATGTTGTTTTATGTGTTGGCAAAGATTATCAGTAGCTGGTGCAGCACCGCGCTGCCTTTATTGCTGATATCTCCGCTGATTGCGCTGTTGTTAGGATTGGATGCCACCGCTTGGTTGGCTGTGCTGCTGACGCTGCTGCTTGGTACTCCCTTGTTGAACCTGCTTGCTGCGCTCGGCGCCGCTTTAACACTTTCTGCTGACAAAGGTGGCATTTTGCTGGCATTACTGATTTTACCTTTGTATATTCCGCTGCTGATTTTTGCCAGTGCTGCCGTTGATAATGCCAGCCTTGGATTGGACTATTCGGGGCAGCTTGCCGTATTAAGCGCTATGTTGTGTCTGGCGCTGGCATTGGTACCGCTGGCGGTGCTCAAAGCATTAAAACTAAACGTGGGGTGATATGTTTAAGTGGCTTGATCCATATGCAAAACCAGAAACACTGTACCGACTTTGTGGGTTGTGGTTTCCTTGGTTAATGACGGCAGCTTTTATCAGCTTACTGATTGGCATGGTCTGGGGCTTGGCTTTTACCCCAGCCGATTATCAACAAGGCGATAGCTACCGGATCATTCATATTCATGTCCCCGCGGCCATTTGGTCGATGGGCGCATACAGCAGTATGGCCATTGCGGCATTGATTGCGCTGGTATGGCAAGTGAAAGCCGCACAATGGGCGATTGGGGCTATTGCGCCGATTGGCGCCGTGTTTACCGTGATCGCGCTTTTTACCGGCGCCGCCTGGGGCAAACCTATGTGGGGTACCTGGTGGGTGTGGGATGCCAGACTGACTTCTGAACTGATTTTATTATTCTTATATTTAGGTGTGATTGCGTTGTCTGGCGCTTTTGCTGATCGGCAAACCGGTGCTAAAGCTTCCGCTTTGTTGGCGCTTGTCGGTGTGGTGAATTTACCCATTATTCACTTTTCGGTGGAATGGTGGAATACCTTGCATCAGGGAGCCACCATTACCAAATTTGCTAAACCGTCAATTGACGCCAGTATGTTATGGCCGTTACTGATTTCTATTTTGGCTTTTGGCCTGTGGCTGGCGGCTTTGACCTGTTTGCGGCTGAAAACGGCTATTTTACAAAATGAGCAACATCGTCCCTGGGTACGCCAACTTGTGTCGTCATCGTTAAAATCGTCAGTGATTAAAGAGGGTTAAGTAGATGCCAGAGTTATATTTTTCATCATGGACGGCATTTTTTGAGATGGGCGGTTATGCACTGTTTGTCTGGTTATCCTTTGGTGTTACTTTTGCCTTGCTCGGCCTGCTGTGGTGGCACAGTCAACTTGGACACCGGCAGATGTTGCGTCAATTAGCGGCGAAGCAGGCACGGGAATTTCGGGTGCAACAGCAGTTACAACAGGAGCAGTCATGAACCCAAGACGTAAACAGCGGCTGATGGCCGTGAGTGCCATTTTGTTGTTATTAAGTGGTGCGGTGGGTGCGATGTTGTATGCATTGCAGGAAAACGTGGATTTATTTTACACCCCGACGCAGCTTCTTGAAGGCTTCGGCAAAGACAAAATTAAACCGGTGCCGGGTCAACGCCTACGGATTGGCGGCATGGTGGTGCCTGGCTCAGTCAAGCGGGACGAAAGCACATTAAAAGTGAGTTTTGATCTGGTCGATACCGGGCCAATTGTCACTGTCCATTATGAAGGTATTTTGCCTGACTTGTTCCGTGAAGGTCAGGGCATTGTGGCGCAAGGTACGCTGCTTGATGCGACCAATATTGAAGCGACCGAAGTTTTGGCAAAACACGATGAAGAATATATGCCGCCAGAAGTGGCTGAAGCCATGAAAGGCATCAAGCATGTGCCACCTGCTAAAACCTATCCTGGAAAAACCTATCCGGCAACATCAGCGCCGGTCGCACCTGCAGCGGCTGAGGTTCAACAATGATCCCAGAAATTGGTCAGTTAGCGCTGACGTTTGCGCTCGGGTTGTCTTTGTTGCTGGCCATCGTGCCTTTATATGGCAGTTTTGTGGCCAATCAACGCGCATTATTGCTGGCGAAGCCGTTAGCCGTGGGCATGTTTTTATGCAGTGCGCTGGCGATGGCTTGTCTGGTCAATGCATTTCTAAATGATGATTTTACGGTGATTAACGTCGCCAGCAATTCCAGCACCATGTTGCCATGGTATTTTAAAATGACCGCCAGTTTTGGCTCGCATGAAGGCTCGATGCTGTTGTGGGTGATGATGCTGTCATTTTGGACGGCGTTAGTCGCGTTGTTTTCAAAATCGTTGCCGCTGTTAATGCAGGGCCGGATTCTGGGTGTGCTTGGCCTCATCAGCCTGGGTTTTATCGCCTTTTCTTTGTTTATGTCGAATCCGTTTGCCAGCAGTTTACCGTTTTACCCGATTGAAGGGCGTGATCTCAATCCATTGTTGCAAGATTTTGGCATGATTGTGCATCCACCGCTGTTGTACCTGGGTTATGTTGGTTTTGCGGTGTCGTTTGCCTTTGCCATTGCTGCGCTGATTGGCGGCAAGTTTGACAGCACCTGGGCCCGTTGGGCCAGACCCTGGACTTTAGCCGCCTGGATGTTTTTGACCATGGGCATCATGCTCGGCAGCTGGTGGGCGTATAACGAGCTTGGCTGGGGTGGTTGGTGGTTCTGGGACCCGGTCGAAAATGCGTCCTTTATGCCATGGTTGGTCGGGACCGCGTTATTGCACTCTTTAGCCGTCACAGAAAAACGCGGCACTTTTAAATCCTGGACTGTGCTATTAGCCATCACCGCATTTTCACTCAGTCTGATGGGGGCATTTTTAGTCCGCTCCGGTGTATTGGTTTCCGTCCATTCTTTTGCTACGGATCCAAGCCGCGGTTTATATTTACTGGCCTTTTTATTGGTGGTGGTCGGTGGTTCATTATTTTTATACGCGCTGCGGATGAATGCTGTTCGCTCACAAGCCCGCTACAAGCTATTTAGCCGTGAAGTACTGCTGTGGGGCAATAATGTCTTTTTGCTGACTGCCACCTTGGTGGTGTTTCTGGGCACCATGTACCCGTTGTTTCACAAAGAGCTCGGCTTGGGTTCGATTTCGATTGGCGAGCCGTTTTTTAATCAGATGTTTTATTATCTGGTGATCCCCTTCAGTCTGTTGCTGGGTCTTGGGCCTTGGGTACGCTGGAAACAACAAACCTTACCACCGCTGCTCAAGCCGCTGACGTTGGTTGCATTAGCAGCACTGACCATCAGTATCGGCTACCTGACACTCACGCAACAACTGGCGGCAAATCTGGCGTTGCTTGGCTTGTTGCTGGGGGCCTGGGTTGGCATGTCGGCCATTGGTGAAGTGTGGCAACGGATGCACCAACTTGGCGGCGTCAGTGCAGGCTTTGGCCGTTTGCGGGCCAGTCATTGGGGCATGACACTCGCTCACATCGGTTTTGCGGTGCTGGTTATTGGCGTTGCGATGACCAAAACACTAAGTATTGAAACTGATGTTCGAATGAAAATTGGTGATACGGCGTCACTCGGTGGTTACGACTTTAAATTGCTTGATGTTTATGCGCTCAAAGGGGCTAACTACGGTGGTCAGGCTGCAGAGCTTGCGGTAACTGAGCTTGGACAACCGGTGGCAAGTTTACATGCCGAAAAACGCTTCTATCCAATCCAAAAAACGGTGATGACTGAAGCTGCAGTTGATGCAAAGCTCAGCCGTGATTTATTTGTAGCACTTGGCGAAGAAATGGCGGGGCCTTCCTGGTCGATCCGTATTTACGTCAAACCTTTTGTACGCTGGGTGTGGCTTGGCGGCATCCTGATGGCGTTGGGTGGCCTGCTGGCATTGCTCGACAAACGCTATCGCCGTAGCAAGGTTTCGATACCGGAGCCT
>JAHJNE010000120.1 GCA_018820995.1 Gammaproteobacteria bacterium
CAATTTAAAAACTTTACGCGTGCAGCGCACCGGCGATAACAAATTTGAATCACGCCAGCTGCAAAAAGAAATTGAAGTTCGTACTGAAGTGGTTGCCGGTGTCATCAGCGGCAGTTTCTGGAACTCGGCATTACGTGCCGGTTTATCAGAAGCGCAAATTCTTGATTTGGCAAACGTGTTCGGTTACGACATCGACTTCGCATTAGACATTCACTCAGGTGATACTTTCAGTGTGATGTTTGAACGTAACTATGCCGAAGGTCAATACATTGGTAACGGCGCTATTATAGCCGCACAATTCCAGAATCAGGGCCAGGTTTATCAAGCCGTTCGTCACACCGATGGCAATTTCTACAAGCCAGATGGTGGTGGTATGCGTCAGGCTTTCCTGCGTGCCCCAGTTAGTTTCCAGTACGTCAGCTCTAATTTTAACCCTCGTCGTCTACATCCGGTTTTGGGTAAAATTCGCGCCCACAATGGTGTCGATTACGTCGCTCCGGTTGGCACGCCAATTATGGCGGCTGGCGATGGCAAGGTCATTGAATCTTCGAAAAAGGGTGCCAACGGCAACTACGTGTTTATCCAGCACGCCAACAACATCGTCACCAAGTATCTGCATTTATCCAAACGTGATGTGAAGCGTGGCGATAAAGTGAAACAAGGTGATGTGATTGGCCGCTTAGGTGCTACCGGCCGCGTTACCGGCGCTCACTTACATTACGAATTTGTGGTCGGTGGTGTGCACCGTAACCCAAGAACAGTGAAACTGCCACAAGCCCATCCATTGGAAGGTGTCGCCAAAGTTAAATTTGCTGACAATGCTAAGCAGTTGATTGCTCAGCTTAAATCTCACGAAAGTGTTGTATTGGCTTCGAACTAACCTGTTTTCATTCACATGAACGATGACCAGCTTTATATCGGCATCATGTCTGGCACCAGCCTTGATGGTGTCGACGTGGTGCTGGTCGATTTCTCTGATACTACCCCAAAACTATTAAGCTCGCTGCTTCTGCCCTACCCTGCAGCATTACGTATTGAACTGGCGGCTATCAGCCAGCCGGGGGCCAACGAAATTGAGCGGATGGGTTTAATAGAAGCCGACCTTGCCGATTGTTACGCCGATGCTGTGGCAAAATTACTTCTGCAAAGTGGCGTGGCCGCCTCTCAAATACAAGCCATTGGTTGTCACGGCCAAACCATTCGCCATCGCCCAAATGCCCGTCAGCCATTTAGCTACCAAATTGGCGATATGCACCGCTTGGCGGCATTAACCGGCATTCGAGTGATTGGTGATTTTCGGCGCAAAGACATTGCCTTTGGTGGTCAGGGCGCGCCTCTGGTGCCGGCATTTCATCAGGCGATTTTTGCAAGTCCAGACCAAGGCCGCTGCATTTTAAATATCGGTGGTATTGCCAACATCACTTTGTTACTGCCGCATCAATCGGTACTGGGTTTTGATACCGGACCCGGCAATTGTTTACTGGATAATTGGATTGAGCTGCACCAGCAACAACCTTATGACGCCGCCGGTGCTTTTGCCGCCAGTGGTCAACTTCTGCCAGATTTATTATTGCAGTTGTTGTCTGATCCTTTTTTTGCCCAAACCGGCCCCAAAAGTACCGGCCGCGAATACTTTCAACTGCAATGGCTGAATCAACATCTGGCCGGACGGCAAGATGCAGCGGCCGATGTGCAGCGAACCCTAAGCCGATTCTGCGCCGGTACCATGGCGCTGGCGATCAGTCCTTATCCGGTCGCTGATATTTTTGTCTGTGGCGGCGGCGCTTTTAACCCGGTGTTGCTGGCCGACTTGCAGGCTTTGTTACCACAATGTTCCATTCAAACCACCGCTGAGTTAGGCGTGGCGCCGGATTGGGTTGAAGCGATGGCCTTTGCCTGGCTGGCATATGCTTATGACATGCGCATTCCGGGCAATGTGCCGGCAGTGACTGGCGCCCGGCAACCGGTGGTGTTGGGTTTAGAGTATTTAGCCTGCTAAGTCGCTGTTTGCAAAGCATCGTGATTAATTCACACCAATGAATTTCATTGAGCATATCCAGTCAGAATACTTATATCCCCTACCCAAAATCAGACAAAAATAACCGGCTTTGACGCACTTACTCCCCGATCGCCGCTACGGTCAAATTTACCATCACGCCAGCGTAACATTATGAAAAATATACCAATAAACAAAAATGCAAAAAAAAAATAAATATATTAACTTTCACCGATTGGTTATGTTAATTTTACGTACTCGTTTTGCTTGCAGCACACAGCACGGAACTGGCTTCAACCGCAAACGAACAACACAATAAAATGGCAAGGCGAAAGTGGACAGAATCATCAATAG
>JAHJNE010000012.1 GCA_018820995.1 Gammaproteobacteria bacterium
AACAGCACGGTAGGTGAGACATTCACGGCAAACAAGACGATCCCAAGTCGCAATGCGCGTTGTTGCCATAACGTCAGTGCCCGGATGACTTTTGGCTTGGTCTGCATCCGCTGCCAGATTTTACCGCGACGCGATAGGCCAAATAAAAATGAACCGGCCAAACCAAGCAGCAAAGCAGCAAAAACCGGATTAAATCGTTGTTGCCAGGCGGGAAAGAGTAGATAAATTCCTTGGAAGAGCAGGCTGGCCAACAGCAGCAGTAAAAGTAGCGCAGGGGCGCTGTTGGCAGATTGACGATTAAAAATCGGGTGTACGAGATGCTGGACAAAACCTGACCATTGGCGTGTCACTGCTTGTTCAGTTGTCTTTTGTTGTATCAGCGAAGGTCGCATCGAAAATATCACCGCTTTGAATCACCTGCTGCCATTGTAGTTGTTGTAAAAAATAACAATAATGGATTTATCTTATCTAATGTATTTGAAAATCGAATGAATTATCCCAGCCCACGGCATTGGTTGTTGCTTGACGCGATCTGTCGCTGGCAGAGTTTAAGTAAAGCGGCTGATAAACTGGCACTTAGTCAACCGGCGGCGAGTCAGGCGTTAAAAGAGTTGGAGCAGCGTTTAGGCTATCCATTATTTTTGCGGCAAAACCGCCAATTGCTGCCAACGCAGGCGGCATTGGATTTATTGCCGAAGTTGCAGCAATTACTGCAGTTGCAACAGGAATTGGTCGACCCCGCCTCGACCCGTGGTGAGTTGCGGTTGGTGGCGAGTGAAACTATAGGCTGCTATTTGTTACCGGCCTTGCTGGCGGAATTCACGGCGAAGCACCCTGACATTAGTTTTCAACTACAAATTTGCAATAGTAGCGACGTGCAAACGCAGTTACGGCAACAGCAGGCGCAGTTAGGTTTTATTGAAGGGCCAGTATTGACCAGTGAGTTCTCGGTGCAATATTGGCTGCAGGATCAATTGGTGTTGGTAGGTTCACCACGGTTCCATGCCGATATTGCAGGCTCGCAGGACGACACCCAAGAAGCTGGCAAGCAATCAACAGCAAGGTCAGCCAAGCGCAGTGCTGAGAGGTTGCAAAGGCAGCCTTGGATCATCCGGGAGCGGGGGTCGGGTACCCGCGCCGTGTTGGAGCACGAACTAGCAAGGCTCGGTTGGACGCCGGCAAAAGTGCTGGAATTGCAGCGGCCAGAAGCAATTAAGCAAGCGGTGAAACAAGGGCTGGGTATTGGCTGTTTGCCAGAGCTCGCGGTGCAGGACGAACTGGCGGCAGGACAATTGATGTTGCTGCCAAGTCCGTTGCAACTGCAACGGCACTTAAGTCTGGTGGTGCCAGTGGGATATCAAAGTCCGTTGTTACAGACGTTTATTCGTTTTTTACAGCAAATTGCGAAGCAAAAAAATTAAGCACAAGATCTATGCAAAAAAGCTATGCAAAAAATGAAGCGGCAGGCATCACAACCCTAGTTGTTCCTCAGATGCCTGTCACATGATTGCGGGGCGCCCGTTAGGTCGCGCCCGCGCGGTGGTCAGTCTGGCCGCCAGAGCCGCCACCGATGTCGCCAGTAAGCCGCTTATTTGGTTGCTTGATTGGTAGCCAGCGCAAAATCCAACGCAGTGATCACAGTCGTCACCTGCGCCTGATTGCATTGCTCGGGCGTCGCGGTTGGGCTATCCGGATATACTTCGGTGGTTGTGACAAACTGCGCTTGGGTCAGACCGCCGCACAGTCCCAGTGCTTTTTTCGGATAGTGGATCACGCCCACTTGTTGCAGCGGCTCACCAATTAAACAACCGTCGTCATCCGCAGGGGCGATTTGGGTGATTTTGTCCACGGCGGCAATAATAGCGCGTTGGAACGCCGGTTGTGGATTGTCCAAATCATCGACCAGATAAAAGCCATCCGGAATATTCCAATTGGTATTCACAGTGCCATCCCGCGCCGCTTTGGCGGGGCGAAATTCACTGTTGTCGGAGTCAGTGGTTTCATGTAAATCAACGTGCAGCAGCACATTGGCCAAATGAGGTGCTAACAGTTGCATCATGGCGGCCGCTTCTTGTGCCTGGCCTGATGGACTGAAAGAACGATTTGGATCCACCGCTTCCGGATTCCAGCGATTGATGGTTTCAAAACCCCAGGGGCTGATACAAGGTAATACCAGCAGATTAATCGTGTGCTCTGCTGCAGCATACTGACAAAAATGACCTGCGATAAAAGCCAGCGCCCCCATCACGCCACTGGTTTCGTAACCATGCACACCGCCCGTCACCAACGCCACCGGTTGATCTGCCTGCCAGTGTTTGCTGCGAACCCCATAAAGTGGGTATTGACCCAAGCCCAAATGCTGATAGTCCAGCGTGCCATATTGGAATAATTCAGCACTGGCTTGCAGCGCAGGTTGTTGCAGCAGGGCCATCAGTGGCTCTACGACCAACTGTTGATAGCTGCGTTTAATTTGTTGTTGCGAGCGCCATAATTTAATTTCAGTGTCGCCCCAGGGCTGACCAGGGGTACCAATGGCATAAAGGGGGGGCGTGATTGAAGACATAAAAAACCTAAAGGAAAAAAGTGAATGGAGCCGACTATAGCAGTAAATTTGTCGGCGATCAGGCGTGACCAGTGATTTGGCGCTGGAAAATGGTGCCAGAAAATAGTGCCAGAAAGTACTGCGGTAAATCATCCATTGCTTCAACCATGAAGGCTGCTAAAATCGGCCACTTCGGGTGTGGTGAATAGCCAGCCTGCCGACATTTAAATTGATCGGTCGACACGACTTGTGTTGATGAACCAGTGTTAATCAGGATAGTTATGAGCAAAACCAGTACCGGGGCGCAGGCCTATCAGCAACAAGAGCAAGGATATCGCGATAAAGCGTTAAAAATGTATCCTTGGGTGTGTGGCCGTTGTGCCCGGGAGTTTGTGTACTCCAATTTGCGTGAGTTAACGGTGCATCATGTTGACCACAATCACAGCAATAACCCGGCCGATGGCAGCAACTGGGAACTATTGTGCATTTATTGTCATGACAATGAACACAATAAGTACCACGAGTACGTGATGTACGGCGGCACCTCTGAACAAAAAACCGCGGCGGCAACACATAACCCTTTTGCGGACTTAAAAGCCTTGTTGAATAAACCAAAATGATTCAAACGACCAAAGCTGCCGGTGTTAAATTACAGCGTAAATCCGGCGCTTAAGGTGAGTTTTAATCAAGCATCATTGTGAAGGACCTCGCGAATGCAACCCAGTACCACTCAAATAGCTAATCAAGCAAGCACTCAATCCACTGCTGAAACCACCCAAACCGCAACACAAGTCAATTCGCAAACCACTGGGCAACCCATCCAAATTGCGGACTCGGCGCGACTCAGTTTTCGCTTGATGGACGGCAATGATGCGCAGCTGTTGTTTGAGCTGGATCAGGACCCTGAAGTGATGCGTTATCTCAGTGGTGGTGTGGCAACCACAATGGAGCAAATAGAACAGAGAATGTTGCCCCGAATGATGGCCTACCGTGATCCGATGCTTGGTTATGGCATCTGGCAAGTGACTACCCGAGATGATTGCGAGCAGCTGCCAGGCAGGTATATCGGCTGGATTCTCGTGCGGCCGATGGGCTTTTTCACCGAGCAGCCGCAGTTGGACAATTTGGAGCTTGGCTGGCGTTTTCAGCGCCAATCCTGGGGTTATGGTTTTGCCAGCGAAGCCGCCGCCGCCGTTGCCGCAGGAGTCGCTTCGCATTCGACAGTTCGCGCAGTGTCAGCGCTGGCGGTGCCTGATAATCTGCCGTCGATTGCGGTGATGAAAAAACTGGGAATGCAGTTTGTCAGACAAGGGCTGCATCATGACCCAATGTGGGCGGCGGAAGTGGTGGTGTACCAGAAAAACCTGGCTGAGGGCATTTAAGCCATCAGCTCAGAACCGTTCTCGTATTGTAATTGCTGCAGGTATGCATCATAAGTTAGCAACAGTTCTTGCACGATAGCCGCCGTATCGGTGGCCTGTGCTGCTGTTTCCAAACAAATGTCCTGATAAGCCGCAGCGAATTCGGGGTCTGTCAGATATTGTTGAATAAAAGCGAGTCGTTGTTCATCCGTTTCAAATACAAAGGGATCGCCAATATATTGATAGACGTCGCCATAAGCTTGCGTCAGCACCGGGATACCGAGACTGAGGGCTTCCACTGCCGATGTACCTCCCCCCTGACGTTTTGGATTGAGCATAAAATGGCATGTGGCAATCAAATCAATAGCATTGCTGATCCGGCCGGTCAAATAGCTGCATTGCTGTAACACGGGCGGGTAATCTGCAATGGCACTTGGTCCAACTAAAATAAAAGTAGCCAGTGGATAATGCTGTTTGATTGCTAACATTGTCTGCATAAATTCGCCGCGGATTTCATCTTCCAACCGATAGCCCACCACCACAAACTTCAGTACTTTGTCATCGACACGACTGCTTTTGACTGCGTCGAACTGTCTTAGGCGAAAAGGTAGACGGCTGCTGAGCACCGGATGTTGAATGCCAAGAGAGTCGATACGCTGTTGATCTGCCGGCGTCAGTTCCCGATGCAGTACCGGCACCGCATAAATCGGCAACACCAGCGAGGTGACACAAGGCACGCTCAAGACCGGCCGTGCTTTAGCAATAAATTCCAGTACCGGATTTAAACCGCCAACCCCAATAATAAACCTTGGGTTAAGTTGATTTATAAAGTTAACCAAATCAACCAGATGCGCCGGATCGTCCATCGGCGTTGTTTGCATAAAATCAAACTGTTGTCCCCAACATTGCACTGCAGAGCCGGCAGGGTTGGGTTGCTGTTGTCCTTGGTCTAAATCGAATAAGGTGTTGCTGCTGAAATACTCATTGCGCACCGTGCCAAAAAATATCGGTGTGGGCATTGGGTAGACTAAATGCGTCGATTTGGCGACTGACGTGGTGCAAATGACAATCGGGTGCATGCCAATCTGTTTCAGCGCACTGGCATAATTTAATACGGTGAGTGTCGGGCCATGCATGGACGATACAAACTGATTGGTAATAAATACTGCAAACTCTTCGTTGCCATTGCCTTGTAGCGGTTGTACGGTGCAGCGTTCGGCATTTTCCCGGCAGAACGATTCAATCGTCAGCCGGTAAAAAGGCGCTAAATCTAAACCAATCGCCTTGCCGACAAAGGACGATCGCATTAACTGGCTATACACCATATTCTGCTGCAAAAAAGGTAGCTCGCGGAATAACCGGGTGAAGGTGTTAATGTCTGCATTGCCGGCGCCGAGCAGCATGAACTGCAGTTGTTGCCACAATTGCAGCGCTGGCGAAATGGGGTGGAATTGCTGCAATAGAGCGATTTTATCGGCAACAGCTAATGGTTCAAACTGAACGGTTTCATAAGCATGAAATAAGCCCACTGGCCATAACATGTTGGGTTGATATTGCAGGTCAAAATCATGCAGAGTTTGTAACATGGTTGCAGACGTCCTTGGCAGCACAGCGCGAATAAAAACTGAATCATACTTCAGGTTATCTTGTGGGCTCGGGTGGAGGCTGTCAATCAGAAGTGTGATAAAAATCAACCAATTGCCATATAGCTCTGCTGGCATGGTTTCAAAATTTTTTAGCCCAAGCAGGTGCACAAACCAGGTAATTGATGGTATCTGCCTTTTCCCTGCCAAAAAGTCTGTTACGCTCATTGATAACGACTCGCTAATCTTCCGCAGACATGCTGGTTAACTGCTGTGTTGATACTGACAGTGAAACCTGCGGACGGAGTATTAAATGAAATGGTTGCTGCTGATGTTGAGCTTTTTTTGCCTCTGCCCCAGATTGCAGGCCGAGCCGCTTGTGCTGGTTGATTCAGTCGCCATTTTAAAGGCCGCAGAGTTAGGTGAAAACTCTGAAAGTTTGTTGCTCCAGCACGTCCTCGCACATTACCCCGATACCTATCAAACACAAAGCCTCAGTCGAAATCGCGCCAGAGAATGGATCAAAAATGCCGGCAATGCCTGTATTCCGTGGCTGAAAAAAACAGCTGAACGGGAACAACATTATCTATTCAGTTTGCCGTACATGGTTGAAGACGCGCTGGCGCTGGTGCTGTTAGAAAATTCGACTTGGCATCCGCAGCTGCAGTCACTACAAAGTGAAGGCGCAGTGTCACTTCGGCAGTTATTACAATTGCCAAATGGCCCTTTAATAGGAATAGAGTTTAATCGAAGTTATGGCGAGCAACTTGACGATTTGTTTGTGCAGCAGCGCCACAGCCGCGGGTTATACACCAGAACCAGTTCCAGCGAAGATATGGGTAGTTTACTGCCGATGTTAGAACGTGGTTTTATTGATGCGTTGTTGGAATATCCGAAAATTGCCGGTCGAAATCGGCCAGACTTTCGGTATTACCGGTTACAGGATGCGGAGCCAGTGAACCTGGTGTATTTTGCTTGTTCAAAAGGGGAAAAAGGCCAGGCCGTGGTGGCAGGTTTAAATCAGGCTATCCAAACGGTCAGTCAACAGCCTACCTATCAAGCATTGGTGTTAAAGGGGATTTCGCCAGCGCAACAAGTCAGAGCCTTACAATTTTGGCTGGAGCAGCTAAGGTGAGATAAATGCAGCAATCAGCGTCTTATTTAGTGATTAAACAAAGTGAAAATGCGCTATGTGTTAGTTTCTGCGGCGGCCATGCTGACGAACTGATGGCGATTTATGCTGTTGAACTGGAGAGATTCTGTCAGCAGATGCAAGGCGCTCGCTGGGCGCGGATTGTCGATTTACGACAGTGGACGGTCAGTGCTGCACCAGCGCAGCAACGTATAGAGCAGTTGCTGAAGCTCGATTTACAACGTGGGCTGAGTCTGGAGTTTGTGCTGCCCCCGCCCGAAATAATCGGCCATTGGCAGGTGAATAAAACCTTGGCACAGTTATCTGAGCCAGACATTTTTCACCAAGTCTCCAATCAGGAACAGGCGCTGGCAGGTCTCGAAAACGCAGGCTTTTCTACCCAATTTGGTGTACCGCGTCGATTTGACAAAAACGCACTACTTTAGTGGTCACAATGGCTGCGTTTTGCTGGTGCTGCTCCTGCCTGTGGTTAAAAATGGGTGACAGCCCCGATCGCATTCGCTAAGTTAATTGCTGCATGAAGACGGCTCCAGATGACAAAGGCTCTCCGGTGATCCCCCGTCGACCTTTACCCAAACATGATTTACCCACATAGGACCCACATGGATTCACTTTCGCAAATTGCCCTGGGTGCAGCCGTTAGTGTGGCGGTATTCCGGCGTCGACAGCCACTTTGGCAATCAGCTTTGCTGGGCGGCGTTGTTGGCACTTTACCCGATTTAGATGTGCTGATTTCTCACGGCGATCCCGTCAGCAACATGACCTATCATCGTACCGAGAGTCACGCTTTGTTTTACCTAACGCTAATATCGCCACTGCTGGCTTGGCTGTGGCTGCGGCTCAGCAAAAGCGCAGCGTCGTTCAATACTAGTTTGCTGGCGGTATGGCTGGTGCTGGTGACGCATCCGTTGCTTGATACGTTGACGATTTACGGCACTCAGCTGGGACTGCCTTTTACCGACACACCTTTTGGTACCGGCAGTGTGTTTGTGATTGACCCCTTGTACACAGTGCCACTATTGCTTGGGACCGGGCTGGTACTTGCCGGGAAGCGGTTACGCTGGAACAGTCTGGGCTTACTGCTCAGTACTGCTTACCTTGGATTTGGTTTGTGGGCACAGTACCATGTCACTGCTTTGGCAAAAAGTCAGTTACCTATGGTCAGCTCTGATGCCAAATTGCTGGTCAGCGCCACCCCATTTAATACGGTGTTGTGGCGGTTGTTACTGGTGGATGATGATCAGTATGTTGAAGGGTATTATTCACTGTTCGATCCAACCTCAATGATTCACTGGCAGTCCTACCCGCGCGATTTTGCATTATTACAAAAATGGCAGCAGCTAACTGCAGTTGCGCGCCTGAACTGGTTCAGTCATGGTTTTGTGACTTTGTCGCAACCATCGGATACGGCGTTGTTATTAACGGATCTGCGAATGGGGATGGAACCTGGTTATAGCTTCAGTTTTTTATTACCGCTGGATGCAGCACAGCAGGTGAGTGGCCTGCCGCAACAACAACCAATGCCGACCGATCGTCGTGCCTTTGGTTGGTTATATCAGCGGGCATTGGGGCAAACGGAACTCAGTTTGGCGCAATATTTACAACAAAGCACTGCTGTAAAATAAAGTTGCAGATTAAAGCAGCGAGTTGCGGTTCCACCAGCTCAACAGCGACCCGCGGCAGCAAGGTCGTTGTTGATTTGAGCGATTTCAGCGATTGCCGTGATAGAAATTATTCCGGTAGTGCTGCAGCTTGCTGCACCTGCAGTATGTCTTGCATTTGCTCCCACCATTTTAGGCGCCGCAGCTGAGCTTGCAGTTTGGGATCGGGGCTTTGTTGCAACGCGATCAACGTCGCTGGCGCTGGCAACCCATGACGGCGATGGGATGAGAATAACTGGCCCATAATCAACTGTGTCGGAGCTTGATGCTGCACTAATTGTTGTAGCACATAATTGCTGAGTTCCGCCGGTGGCAGTGCCGTCAGTTGTTGGTGGGCTTGTTTGATAAAAACCGACCACTGCTTTGTAACGAGCAATACTTCCAATTGTTGTTGATCCGTCAGCAGTTGAGCGGTAACCCGCACTTGCTCGGCATCGACCCGAAAACGGGCTTTGAGGGCCAGGCCGTAATTTTGATCTGCATCGTCCAATAACAACAACGCCGAACCCAGCTGATAGAGCTGGTTACATTGGTGTCGTGCCAGAATGTGCTGCTTAAATAGCTGATTGGTATTGATAATACCCTCGGACAAATCTGTAACGCCAAGCTGTTGAATATGA
>JAHJNE010000121.1 GCA_018820995.1 Gammaproteobacteria bacterium
AACGAACCGCTGGTGTTCGGGTTGTCATGCCAATGGCACTGCCCGGTAGCTACGTTCGGAACGGATAACCGCTGAAAGCATCTAAGCGGGAAGCCGGCCAAGAGATGAGTCATCCCTTGTACCTTGAGTACACATAAGGGTTGTTGGAGACCACAACGTTGATAGGTGAGGTGTGGAAGCGTAGTGATACGTTAAGCTAACTCATACTAATTGCCCGAGAGGCTTAACCATACAACGCCCAAGTTGTTTTGAAGTAAGACGTGCGAATAACTACTATCAAGATTCAAAATCAAAGCTTGTCTAAGTTAAAGAAGCTAAACAGTTTTTGCCTGGTGGCAATAGCGCTGTGGAACCACCTGAATCCATTCCGAACTCAGAAGTGAAACGCAGCTGCGACGATGGTAGTGTGGCAGATGCCATGCGAGAGTAGTACACCGCCAGGCTCCCAATTAAATAAAAAAGCCCCAGTCGAAAGACTGGGGCTTTTTTATTTATCGTGATTCCGGCGATGGATTACTTGGAGAGTAGTACAGTGAAGCTGGGAACTAAGGAAGCCAACAATTTGGCTTCCTTCCAGCTGAACGCCCTGAGCTCTGCGAAGGGCATGAAGGCTCCCAATACAAAAGAACCCCGCTCAGTGAGCGGGGTTTTTTGTATTTAGATTTAGACCCTAGCGGTTTACAGCAACTAGAGTCAGTCAGCTGAGCACTCCCCATCTCTGCGAAGGATATCAAGGCTCCCAATACGTCACGAAGGCAGTGGGCTTTTTTGCATTTAGATGTTTTGCTGGCGTACGACATCAACTGCTTGATGATTTATCAAGCGACTTTAGCACCAATGGCTTTTTTATAGGCTGAATATACAGAAAAATAATACAAAGCTAGCTAAGACTTAACTAGCATTGGTCCGACTTAGCTGGATTTGATCTGCGGTGGGTATAAATACTCTCTTGAAGAGAGGTTTTTTCGCATTCGCAGACTGTATTTGTGCACTAGTTAACCTGAGGCCTGCTTGTGCCGAAGTGTCGATTTAAGTTAAATATTTAAAGATAATATTCGATAATCGTATCATGAAAGGTTACAACCAAGACTGAGCCTTCGATTACCTTGGCGGTGTAGTCAACCACTGCAAGTTGACTACAGAATGATGCATTGACGTAGTATAAAATTAAGTTGCAACCTCCAATAGACAAATATAGATATGTATTGCTGACTAGCCGTTGCATGTTTTACGTTAATTTTTGTCGATTAAAAGACAGAGCCCAGCCTGATAATGCTGATATTGGCATTGGCTTCGCGAAAAGATAGCCTTGCGCATAATCACAATGTAATTGCTGCAAAAAATAATGCTGCTCTTCAGTTTCCACTCCTTCTGCAACAACTTTAAGCTGTAAAGCTTGGCAAAGAGCACAGACCGCCTTGGTAATTTCAATATCATTGCTCTGATGAGGAATGGTCATTACAAAAGAACGGTCAATTTTAACACAATTAATCGGAAGATTTTTCAGCCGGCTTAATGAAGAAAAACCAGTCCCAAAGTCATCGATTGCAATAGTTGACTGTCGCTGACGCAATGACTTTAACAAGTCAACTTTGCCTTCTAGATCTTGCAATGCTGTTTCAGTGATTTCATATTGCAGGCAAGCTGGATTAACATTGTATTTAAGCACAGCCTGGTCAATGCGTTGTAGTAAAAAATCTTCTTCTAGCTGCCGTACTGATAAATTAAGCGATATTTTAAGGTCTGCAGAGATATCAGACAATTCTCTGATATCTCTGCAGACACGTTCAATTACCCAGGCGCCAACTTCAATAATAAGACTACTTTGCTCGGCAATTTGAATAAACTTTTCTGTGGAAATCTGTCCATGCTCTGGATGAAACCAACGGATTAATGCTTCAACTCCATGAAAAGAATGTTGTTTTAAATCGATAATAGGTTGGTAATAAATCTCTAGTCCAACATCAGTGTGAAGCGCATTTTTAAGTTCCTTTTCAATAAATACTCTTTCTTGTGTACGGTTAGCCATTGCCACATTAAAAAATGAATACCTATTTCTACCGCTATCTTTTGCTGCAAACATGGCCAAGTCTGCGCATTTGAGAAGCTCATCATAAGTCGTCGCATCTTCGGGAAAGCACGCAATACCGATACTACATGAAACTGCAATGTTACTATTGTCCAATTCAATATCTTCATTGATGCTACGAAGTAGTTTTTCTGCCACACGATGATAAAAACTAGGATGTGATGCATCGGGGGTGATTATGACAAATTCGTCACCGCCGACTCGGATTGCCGTGTCTCCGGCGCGAGTGAGTTGTCCGATGCGTTGGGCAATGACTTGTAGCATTCGGTCGCCAATGTGATGCCCTAGTGTATCATTTACTAATTTAAAGCCGTCTAAATCCAAATACATTACACCTAGCATCGTTTTATTTCGGGCGGCTCGTTCTACTTCAACTTTGAGTGTCTTTTCTAGTTTTGCTCTGTTGCCTAGTCCGGTTAAATGATCATGAAATGCCAGTTTAGCCAGATTCTCTTCAGCACGGCGAAGTGCTGAAATATTCGAGAATGTTAGGACATAGTGGCTGTTGTGCATGCTAGGTTGTGGGCTTTTAACTTTGCAAATGTGTTGCCAAGCAGGGAAACTGGTCTTATCTCGATGTAAGCACACAACTTCTCCGCTCCAATGTGAGGATTTAAGCTCAGATAGACGCGCCGGCTGAGGCGAGTTTGTGTAGTTTGGATACAAGAATTCTTCCGGTTGAAGTCCTATTACTTCCGTACTGCTGTAGCCTGTTATGGTGCTAAAAGCTGGATTAGCCGATAGTACTTTAAAGTCTTGATCAAGGATTAAAATTCCTTCG